>NZ_AP024484.1:1062500-1202500 GCF_017347605.1 Prevotella herbatica | reverse complement strand
CTGCAACAAAAGACGAACTGATAGATTATGCTGTCCGTTCGGGTGCGCCACTTGAAGTGTTAGAGAATTTGCAGGAAATAGAAGATGAGGGTGATGTCTACGAAAGTATAGAGGACATCTGGCCAGATTATCCTTCAAAGGATGATTTCTTATGGAATGATGATGAGTATTAAATAAACTCTGATAAAACAGGAAGGTCACTCTATTATGAGTGACCTTTTTGTGTTTTATTATATTTACAATAATTTCCTTGATACTACGTTATATTATCGTGCGCAGTTTTACAAGATTTATATTTACTATTTGTTTCACTTTCGTCTTCCTTGGGATGAAAGCGCAATATGATGTGTCGTTCAGTCATTATTTTGATATGGAGCCATCTTTCAATCCTGCAGCTGTTGGTAAATATGATAAGTTGAACATTAATGCTGCTTACGCAATGGATATGGCTGGATTTGAACATAATCCTCAGACTATGTATGCTGCTGCTGATATTCCATTTTATTTTATGAGTTCATATAATGGAGCTGGCGTGCAGTTTATGAATGATAAGATAGGACTGTTTACTCATAAAAAGTTGGCATTACAATATGCTTACAAACATAAATTTTTTAAGGGTTTAATAAGCGTGGCTGCTCAGGTTGGAGTTATTAGTGAGGACTTTGATGGAACCAAAGTGGATTTAAATGAAAGTTCAGATCCTGCATTCTCAACAACTCAACTAAATGGCAATGGAATTGACTTGGTTCTTGGCATGTATTATGTTAGAGGACAATGGTATGCTGGTGTTTCTGCACAGCATATAAACTCGCCTTTGATAAAGTTGGGGGGCAGTAATGAACTCCAAATAGATCCAACCTATTATTTGACAGGGGGATACAATATTAAGTTTAATAATCCGTTTGTAACAATAAAGCCATCTTGTATTGTTAGAACTGACGGAACTGCTTATAGAGCAGATATTACCAGTAGGTTAGTCTATAGTTATGAGAACAAAATGATGTATGCCGGACTTTCATATAGTCCAACCAATTCTGTGACATTTTTGATAGGAGGAACTTTTCATGGATTGGTACTGGGATATAGTTATGAAGTTTATACATCTGCAATTAACCCTGGAAACGGAAGCCATGAACTATTTGTCGGTTATCAGATGGATATAAATATGGCGAAGAAAGGGAAAAACAAACATAAAAATGTGCGTATATTATAGATATATGAAGAATAAAACATTGATATTCATAAGTGTCGTCATGGTGACATTTGCCTTAACAAGTTGCTTTGGAAGTAAAGCGATGTCTATGGCTGGTCGTGGCGGTGAAGTAGTTGGTGTCGGAGGCAAGAGTTTCATAGAACCAAGGCCTTTCGGTATGGTAAAGATTGATAGAGGATTTTTGCACATGGGATTAGACAAGCAAGATTCTCTCTTTGGAGCCCAGATTCCAACTAAGGATATTTCTGTTGATGGTTTCTGGATGGATGAAACTGAAGTTACTAATTCTAAATATAAGCAATTTGTGATGTGGGTGCGTGACAGTATCTTACGTACACGACTTGCTGACCCGGCATATGCTGGAGACGAGAGCTATATGATTTCTGAAGACAAGAATGGTAATGCCATTACTCCACACTTGAATTGGAATAAGCCTTTACCACGTAAGCCTAATGAAGACGAACAACGTGCTATAGAAAGTTTGTATGTCACAAACCCTGTAACTGGAGACAAGTTACTAGACTGGAGGCAGATGAACTATCGTTATGAGATATACGATTATGCAACCGCAGCACTTCGACGTAATCGATTAAATCCTGCTGAACGCTCTTTCAATACCGATCGTGTTGTTTCTAATGATGTTGTAATGATATCAAAGGATACGGCTTATGTTGACGACGGAGGAAATATTGTTAGTAAGACTATAGATCGCCAGCGTAGTGGTCCTTGGGATTTCCTTAATACATACATTGTTAATATATATCCTGATACAACATGTTGGGTAAATGATTTTACAAATTCTGATAATGAAATGTATTTACGCAACTACTATAGCAATCCTGCTTATAATGACTATCCTGTTGTCGGTGTGACGTGGGAACAGGCAAATGCCTATTGTGCATGGCGTACGGATTATTTGTTAAAGGGACTAGGGACAGAGGCTAAGTATGTGCAGCGTTATCGCTTGCCCACAGAGGCAGAATGGGAATATGCTGCACGTGGTAAAAACGGCAATGAGTTTCCTTGGGATAATGCTGATATGAAGAATGGTAACGGTTGTTATTATGCTAATTTTAAGCCGGATAGAGGAAATTATACTAAAGACGGAAATCTTATTACAAGTAAGGTTGGGATATACGGTTCTAATTCAAACGGACTGTATGACATGGCTGGAAATGTAGCAGAATGGACTAGTACGGTATATACCGCATCTGGTGTAGCTGCAATGAATGACCTAAATCCAGAATTGAAATATAATGCAGCAAAAGAAGATCCTTATAGATTAAAGAAGAAAAGTGTGAGAGGTGGTTCATGGAAAGATCCTGAGAGCTTTATACGTTCAGCGTGGCGTTCTTGGGAATATCAAAACCAGCCACGATCATTTATCGGATTTAGATGTGTAAGAAGTCTTGCAAATACGACTAGTACTAAAAAGAAATAACAGATAATGACAGAATATAGTAAATACAATATAGTCTATCGTCTACAAAAGTGGATGGATAGTGTCCCTGGACAAACTTTCCTTAACTATGCATATAGTTGGGGCGCATCAATCGTCGTGCTTGGTGCCTTGTTTAAGTTGACCCATCTACCTGGTGCCAATATAATGTTGTTCTTAGGTATGGGTACTGAAGTTTTGGTGTTTTTTATTTCAGCTTTTGATAGACCTTTTGATAAAACGACAGATGGAATGGATCTCCCAACACATCTAACCGAAGAGTATCTGGAGGGCAGAACTGAACAAGCTAAACAGAAACAACCTATAAATCCTCAGCCGATAAAATCACAAATGGTGCAATCACAAGTATCGTTTGCAGACACAGATCCTGTGATGCAGGGAGTATCGACAATAGTTATGCCTTCTGCCAATCCAGAAATGGAGGACGCTCAAAATAACTATGTTGCCGAACTTAAAAAACTTACAGAAGTTTTGGGAAAGGTTGGTGATCAAAGTTCACGTCTAGCCCGTGATAGTGAGGAAATGGAAAACCTTAATAGAACTCTTACTGGTATAAGTAGGGTTTACGAAATGCAGTTGAAGAGCGCCAGTCAGCAAATTGGGACAATAGATCAGATAAACGAGCAGAGCAAGTTGCTTGCACAGCATATAGAACAGCTTAACGGCATATATACGCGTATGATAGAGGCAATGACCATAAACATGCGTGCCGCAGCTCCAACACAAAATACACAGTTGTAATGGCAATAAAGAAAAGACTTGTATCTCCACGTCAAAAGATGATAAACCTCATGTATATTGTCTTGATGGCAATGCTTGCGCTGAATATATCAACCGAGGTACTTAATGGCTTTTCGATAGTTGAAGAAAGCCTTAATCGTACGACAGATAATTCATCAAAAGAGAATGAGTCTATGTATACCGATTTCGCAAGTCTTATGAAAAAGAATCCGGAGAAGGTGGAAGCGTGGTTTGCTAAAGCAAAAGCTGTTAAACAGATGAGTGACTCACTCTATAATTTTGCGCAGGAACTGAAAGTAGCTATTGTAAGGAAGGCTGATGGCAAGAACGGAAACGTTTATAATATAGAAAATAAGGATAATCTTGAAGCTGCTGGGGAAGTAATGCTTTCACCAATAGGTGGTAAGGGTGGAAAATTGTTTAATGCAATCAATTCATACCGAAATCGCATTGTTGGTATGGTTGCTGATCCGCAACAAAAGAAGATTATTGATAGCAACCTTTCAACGAAGGTTCCAAGACAGTCAAGATTATTAGGGAAGAATTGGCAAGAATATATGTTCGAGAATATGCCGGTGGCTGCATCCATAACACTGTTATCTAAATTGCAGAGTGATGTGCGTTATGCAGAAGGTGAAGTATTGCATACTTTAGTCTCTAATATAGATATGAAAGATATTAGGGTAAACAAACTTTCTGCTTTCGTAATACCCGATAAGACAACTCTCTACCCAGGAGAACGTTTCAGCGCCAATATCGTAATGGCAGCAGTTGATACTACTCAGCAACCGCAGATATACGTAAATGGACAGCGAATTGCTACACGAAACGGACAGTATTCATTTATTGCGGGCGGAGTGGGAGAACATACTTTTGATGGATATATATTGATGCAAAATCGTAACGGTGATGTGTTAAAGAGAAACTTCTTGCAGAAATACAGTGTTATCCCTGCACCAAATAGTGCAACTGTCGCAGCTGATATGATGAATGTCCTTTATGCTGGATATCATAATCCTATGAGTGTGAGTGTTCCTGGTGTTCCTGCAAATGCAGTGTCGATATCAATGACTGGTGGAAGTATGATTTCAAAAGGTAACGGACATTTTATAGCAGTTCCTTCGACAGTTGGTAAAGATGTAACAATACATGTAACAGCACGTGATAAGGGACAGGCACGTTCTTTGCCTCCGTTTATTTTCCATGTGAGAAAACTTCCTGATCCAATAGCTTATGTAGCTTTAGGAACAACAAGGTTTAAGGGGGGGGCGATGCCAAAGGCTTCACTTATGGGAGCACATGGTATCAATGCAGCAATAGACGACGGACTGCTTGACATACAGTTCAAAGTAGTAAGTTTCGAAACGGTATTCTTTGATAATATGGGAAATGCGATTCCAATAGCTTCGTTGGGTTCAAATTTCTCTGACAGGCAGCGTGATACGTTCCGTAGTTTGTCTCGTAATCGAAGATTTTATATAACTCATGTTAAGGCTGTTGGTCCAGATGGAATAACACGAATCCTTAACGGCGCATTAGAAATAATAGTAAGATAAGATGAGAAAGTTATATTTTATGCTATTTATGGCAGTCCTTGCAATGAATGTTTCGGCGCAATCGGCTTTGCGTCGTGCAGAGCAAGCTGCAAAAGCACAGAAGACGAATGCTGATAATGTCACATTGCGCTCGCAGATTTCATTCCCGACATCAGCTGGAATGAACGAGGATGTTGTGTGGCGCAGAGATGTTTATCGTGAGCTAAATCTCAATGATGATGCTAATGCAGGACTTTACTATCCCGCAGAATCATCTGGAAGTCAGATGAATCTTTTTACATATATCTTTAAACTTATGATGGTGGGACCATCACATGGTGGAATAAGTGTATATCAGTATCGTCTTGATGGCAATGAACGTTTCACGGATGATGCACTTGTAAAACCATTGACGTTTTTGGATGATCATCATATTTTTTATGAGCGAACTGATCGTGGTGTTCATATTGATGATAGTGATATACCTTCATCTGAAGTAAAAGGATATTATATAAAGGAATGTTCTTACTATGACCAGATATCTGCAACATTCCATACTAAAATTATAGCTTTATGTCCAATAATGGAGAGAGCTGATGATTTCGGTGATGGAACAACAAAGTATCCATTGTTCTGGGTTAAATATGATGATTTGGCGCCATTGCTTGCAAAGCGTACAATAATGGTCAGCAACATTAATAACGCAGCAGTGATGTCGCTGGATGATTATTTTACGATGAACAGATATAAGGGGAAAATATATAAGACGGCAAATATGCAGGGAAGAAACCTTGCGCAATATTGCAAAAATGACACTGCATTGAATAAAGAACAGTCAAGAATAGAGAATGAAATTATTTCGTTCGAAAAAAATATCTGGGGCGATCAGGCTAAAAAGGATTCTTTAGATAAAATCACTAGCTCCAATAAAAAAACATTAAAAGCATCGCATCCCATAAACCGAAGAGCTTCAGGTCGTAGTACGACTGTTAAGACACGCAGACAGAAACAATCATCTTCTTCAACTGATAACGCTCGTGTTACTGTAAGAAGACAGAGACATTAAAAGAGATAAAACTTAGAATAATAATTAATTTTTTTGAACAATGAAAAAGACTATTAATTTACTAGTGTTGGCTATGGCAATTATGTTTGTTTCAACTGCCAATGCACAGATCAAGTTCGGTGTTAAAGGCGGACTTAATTTGACAAATATGTCATTTAGCCAAGATGCGTTCAATACATCAAACCGTACGGGTTTCTTTGTTGGTCCAACTGTTAAGTTTACACTTCCGATAATAGGACTTGGTGTAGATGCTGCTGCCCTTTACGACCAGCGTGATGGTAAAGTTGACGAAACAACTGTCAAGCAGCAGTCTATCAACATTCCTGTAAATCTTCGTTATAATATAGGCCTTGGTAGCTTGGCAGGGATTTATTTCGCAGCAGGTCCTCAGTTTGGTTTTAATGTAGGAGACGATAGTTATATCTGGACTAATGCTAATTCGTATAAGAATACATTCCAGATGAAAAAGTCCAACTTTAGTGTTAATCTTGGAGCAGGAATTACTTTGCTGAAGCATCTTGAAATCGGTGCAGCATACAATATCGTATGCGGAAAGACTGGTGAAATAAATGTGTGGGATGCATCAAAAAATGCCATAACAAGTACTACTCGTAGTCGTTATAACTCATGGCAGATTAGCGCTGCTTATTATTTCTAAACTTGGTCAGCGAAAAGATATATTTTATATATAAATGTAAAAAAGCAGATATTCTGATACGAATATCTGCTTTTTTTGTTTATCTTTGTGTGCCTATGAAGTATGTTGAAGTCATTTTACCGCTGCCTCTTGAAGGGACGTTTACATATGCTGTTGGCGACGAGTTATCGTCAAAGGTTAAACCTGGTGCTCGCTTACTAGTTCCATTGGGAAAGAGTAAACGCTATATTGGCGTAGCTGTAAGCATGACTGACGTAAAGCCTGATTTTGATGTAAAAGAGATTGTCGCTGTTTTGGATGATAAACCAGTAATACTTCCAAATCAACTTAAATTGTGGCAATGGATTTCTAATTATTATTTGTCTCCACTTGGTGATATTTTGAAAGCAGCATTGCCTTCAGGATTAAAGACACAAGATAGTTATAAACCTAAAACAGAACAATATGTTGGGCTAACTGAACCATATCGTAATGAGCAAGCTTTACATATAGCTATAAATACTCTTTCTCGTGCAACTAAAC
Organism: Prevotella herbatica; assembly: GCF_017347605.1. NCBI lineage: Bacteria > Pseudomonadati > Bacteroidota > Bacteroidia > Bacteroidales > Prevotellaceae > Prevotella > Prevotella herbatica. The sequence goes on along the minus strand of NZ_AP024484.1, from coordinate 1,195,306 downwards.
AGCAAAAAGCTTTTATTGATTTTCTGGCGATGTCGCATTGGGATAGTTTGAGTGGTACAACTAATACTGAAGATATTGCAGAGATAACAAAAGAAGAACTTATGAACTTCAGTCATTGTAATGCTCCATCAATAAAGAATCTTATTGAAAGAAAGATTTTATATGCATACGAGAAAGAAGTGGGAAGACTGAATAATGGCGGAGAATCTCACTTCGAGAATATAAAGCAACTTAATAAGTTTCAGGCAAAAGCGTTTGATGAGATAAATTCGCAGTTTGAAGAAAAAAAAGTAGTTCTTCTACATGGTGTTACTTCAAGCGGCAAAACAGAGATATACATACATCTTATTAAAAAAGCTTTAGAAGAGCATAAGCAAGTGTTATATCTATTACCTGAAATAGCGTTAACGGTGCAGATCATGGAACGACTTAAAAGAGTCTTCGGAGATCGTCTAGGTATTTATCATTCCAAATATAGTGATGCAGAAAGGGTCGAAATATGGAATAAACAACTTTCAGACTCTCATTATGATGTTATACTTGGTGCGAGAAGTGCTGTATTTTTGCCGTTTACTAACTTAGGATTGGTCATTATTGATGAAGAACATGAGACTAGTTTTAAACAGCAAGATCCTGCACCACGTTACCATGCAAGAAGTGCTGCTATAGTATTGGCAGGAATATATGGCGCAAAAACGCTACTAGGAACTGCCACCCCATCCATTGAAAGCTATTATAATGCTCAACAGGGAAAGTATGGATTGGTTGAATTGAAAAAACGTTTTGCAGGAATAGAACTACCAGAAATAAGAGTTATTGATGTTAAGGATTTGCAGCATAGAAAGATGATGCAAGGACCTTTCTCGCCACAGATGTTGGCTGCAATTAACGATGCTTTGCAGAATGATAAGCAAGTCATACTGTTTCAAAATAGACGTGGATTTGCGCCTATGATAGAATGTCGAGAGTGTGGTTGGGTTCCAAAATGTTCAAATTGTGATGTATCACTTACATACCATAAAAATCTTAATCAGCTGACTTGTCATTATTGCGGTTTTACATATACTGTTCCAAAAGTGTGTCCGAACTGCGGTAGTGAAAAAATCAACGGGCGAGGTTATGGTACAGAAAAGATAGAAGAACGTATCTGTGATATCTTCCCTGACGCGCGAGTTGCCAGAATGGATCTTGATACAACCCGTACACGTAATGCTTATGAGAGAATTATTACAGATTTCTCTGCAGGTAAGACTAATATTCTTATCGGAACACAGATGATAAGTAAAGGACTAGACTTTGATAACGTCAGTGTAGTAGGAATACTTAATGCTGACTCAATGTTGAATTATCCAGATTTCAGGGCTTATGAACATGCTTTCATGATGATGAGTCAGGTAAGTGGACGAGCTGGACGTAAAGGAGAACGGGGACTTGTTATGTTACAGACAAAGAGTGTTGACTTGCCTGTAATCAGTCAGGTGGTTAATCATGATTTCAAGAACTTTCAGAAAGATTTACTTGATGAACGTGCTGTATTTCATTATCCGCCATTTTATCATCTTGTGTATGTATTTCTTAAACATTCAAAGAATGAAGTAGTAGAATCTGCAGGATTGGAAATGGGAGGCAGATTGAAACAGTATTTAGGTGATAGAATACTTGGACCTGATAAACCGGCTGTTGCTCGTGTAAAGGCTATGAATATACGAAAGATAGTAATCAAACTAGAGAATGGTATCAATCAAAAGCAAGTAAGAGATGTGTTGCATTATGTACAAAAACAAATAATGCAGGACAAACATTACGCTGCCCTGCATATATATTATGATGTAGACCCGTTGTAGGTTTACAAGTCAATGTCAAGACCTACTCCAAGTACTTTATTTGTACGAGTGAAATCATCACTGGATTGTGCGCTGATAGAATTTCCTCCTACAGCGATAGTCTGTGTGTATTCTTTCTTAAAGTGGCTGTAGTTGGTCCAGAAATAAGCAATGTTAAGACTTGCGTTCTTAGCAACTTTAATCTTTGCTCCAAAACCGTAAGAATAACTGCTTGTTACGAAACTCATATCGTTAAGATAAGTTCCGTCACCAAGTCCGTATTTAGTGCGTTGCATACCACCGCTGATTGTAATACCCTTTGTGATGTCCCATTCTGCACCAGCAAGATACTCCTGTGTATTACCTGAAAGATATTTCTGTTTGTCATTAGCCATCTTTGCGTTTTTGTCGAAGAAGTAATGGTATGAAGCCATTACACGTACAGAGGGTAATATTTCGTATTGACCTCCAATAGTAAACAGTCCAGGAAGATCGTTTGGAGTGTTAACTCCGTCTCCGAATAATCCAGTACCGTCAACCTTAGTGTCGTTTTCAATATTCAGGTGATTAGTGAATTCAAGGCGTGTACCTAAATTGAATTTGCCGTATTTAACATCAAGACCTATGATTGGAGTTATACCCCATCCTGTCTGTGTGCAGTCAAGGTAACGATCAGCAAAATTTGGTTGTGCTTTAGCAAACTTGGTAGATGCTTCTTGATATGCAGCAGCTGCAGTTTCAAGCTGTGCTTTTATTGTTGGATCGGTAGTCGCTGCTGCTTGTGCAGAATATGTGTCAGACTTTGTTTGGTAGTTCTTTGCTACGTCTCCGATATAATCATATAGTTTTTGGTCGTTCCCATCTATATTTGCGTGGATGTTTGTGATACTCCCTTGATATTTATTATATATATAGTTGAATCTTAAACCACCATAAGCAGCAATGTGTTCATTAAACTTATAAGTTGTTCCCAGTTGAAGACCGAATACATATTGCTGACCTTTAATATAGCTGTCTACGCTATAACCTGGAGTTGTCGTCGACAGTTTCATAGTTTGGAGCATTGCAGGAATAAGAGCAACCTGGCGTTCAAAAGAACCTAATCCATCATTGAACGTACATTTGCCACCACCACCAATCAGAGAGAATCCCATTTGAAATCCCCATTTATCGTAGTTCTTGGCTACTTGTATTGAAGGAATAAATGGCACAGATGCCTCTCCTTTGAACTTTTTGTTGCCATTCTCATCACCACCGTTCATCTTTAATGGCTGGTAATATGGTGTTCCCTGGAATGCTGGTATAGTCATTCCACTTACTATGGTACGTGTTTGGTATGCACTCTGAACGTTGAAAGATAGGTGTAATCCCTTGCTTAGAAAAGCTACACCGGCAGGGTTCGAATAAACACCGTCAATGCCAATTGCACCGTCACGTGCAAAATTGCGATTGAATGCAATGTTGTTGTTTGTGTTTGTGAGCAGTCCGCCAGCCAAAGTTGATTGTGAAGCAGAAACTGCAAGTGCTATAAAAGCAAATTTTAATTTATTCATTTTAAAAACCTATAAAAAAATTCGTCGCAAAGTTACCTGAATTGTTCTAAATGCAACAATATATGCTGTTTATTTAAAACCAGTTAACAAATGCGAACGAAATTTATGCTCATATAGGTAATTTTGTGCAAGAATGTTGCACATATTAAAAAATAATGTGCAACAACTATACAGAGAAAGTATCAGGTCTGGTATTTTTCTTAAGTTCAGGATATTGTATTCTTGTATGATAAATAGCTTTCAGACGTTCTATCAGAATGTGTTTTGCAACACTTATATCACGGAAAGTGATAGGGCATTCTGTGAAATATCCTGCTGACACTTTCTCGTCAATTAGTTTGTTTACCATGTTGCTTATGCTTTCTTCGGTATATTCTTCCAAAGATCTCGAAGCTGCTTCTGTGGTATCAGCCATCATCAATATAGCCTGTTCACGAGTGAATGGATTTGGACCAGGATATTCAAATAATTTTTCGTCAACCACTTCATCGGGATGCTCGTTCTTATATTTAATATAGAAATACTTTGCCATACTCTTGCCATGATGTGTTAGTATGAAATCCTTTATAATGTTTGGCAAGCCATATTTTTCGGCAAGTTTCACTCCGTCGTTAACGTGACTAATAATAATCCTTGCACTTTCTTCACATCGCATGTTGTTGTGAGGATTCACACCAGCTTGATTCTCAGTAAAGAATACAGGATTTAAAATCTTTCCGATATCATGATATAATGCACCCGTACGTACGAGTAGACTTTCTGCACCAATTTTGTTTGCTATTTCCGCAGCCAGATTTCCCACAGTTATTGAATGCTGGAATGTACCTGGAGCTATTTCGCTCAAATCTCTAAGAATACCCCTGTTGGTATTTGAAAGTTCGAATAGTGAAACGTCTGATACAAATCCGAAGGTTCTTTCTATCAAGTACATCAATGGATATGCAAGCAAAAGGAATATCCCATTGAATACAAAATGTAAATACATGTCATGATCCATTTTCAATACATCGTTGTTTTGTATCATCTGCAAAGCAAAATACACCACGATACTGCCTATATTCACTAATAACGCCGTTTTGAAAACCTGCGCCCTTTTTGACATTTCTCTAAGTGAGTATATTGCAATTAGTCCCGCAACTAGTTGGATGATGATAAATTCATATTGATATTTCACTGCTGCTGCACATATCAGAACCATTGTGGCATGGGCAATAAACGCCGTTCGCGAATCCATGAACACACGTACAAAAATAGGAACCATGGCAAACGGTATTATATACACACTAAATATGTTATGCACCATCATTATTGATACCAAAACCGGAAATATAGTTATGATGGAATAGAGCATCATAATGCTTCGAGGCTTAGAAAAATAATCTTGCCGGAACAGTGCCAGATATATCGTTAATAGCGTAATCAATATGGTTACATACATTATCTGTCCTATAAGGGTAGTTGTAATTTCGGTTACCGTGGCATTGCGTCTCTGCATTTCACGTTCAAAAGAACTCAAAACCCGGTATGTATATTCATCAATAATTTCACCTCGATCAATAATCTTCTGACCGCTCATAACCATTCCACTTGCAAGAGGAATGCTCCCTAATAGATCGTTCCTTTCAGCATCACATCTGCTTTTGTCGTATGTTAGGTTTGCAGCAATATAATCAGTAAGGTTACACTTTTGTAACTCCATTCTGTATTTAGCAAGTTCTTTATCTTTAAGTAGTTCTTCGTATGCAGTCATGGTAGAGTATACCTTATTTATCTGTACACTTCTTGCTTGTTTTCCCACAACAACTCTAATCAAGTTAGAGGTATCCCTTGCCATACTACTGTATTCCGGGGTTTTTATAATTCCTGTTTGATAAATTTTTTGTAGTTTATTAGCGATAATATTTATGTATTCAATAGGCATTCCTTCTATTCCAAATTTGAAATCGTTTTTGAATTTTGCAATTTCGTTTCGTGCAAGATTCATATTATAGTTATAGTACGGTTCGAAATGTTTCAGCATAGAGTCTTGTTCAGACTTAATGTTTTCGTCGGTTTTGTAAATAGGAAAATCAAATTTAGCAATGAATGAACCATACATCCATGGCTTACCTATGTCATATTTCATTCTTTGTGCTTCATTGCGTGGCATAAACCAAACAATTACCAAAACCGAAATGGCGATCAGAGCAATTCGCGTAAATATATTGCGCCAATATTTACTCTCGTATTTCATTATTATATTCATTATTACTTGTATTATCTGTTTTACAATGCGAAAATACTAAAAAAATACGCAATACTGGAAAAAATATATTAATTTTGCACAAAATTATTATCTTTAGATATGTCAGATAGAAAAGTAAGGGTGCGTTTTGCACCTAGTCCGACTGGTGCTTTGCATATCGGCGGTGTGCGCACAGCCCTTTATAATTACCTCTTTGCGCGTCAGCATGGAGGTGAACTTGTATTCAGAATAGAAGATACTGACTCCCATCGTTTTGTTGAAGGTGCCGAGGAATATATCCTTGAGTCATTCCGTTGGCTTGGTATAAAATTTGATGAAGGTGTCAGCTTCGGTGGCAAACATGGACCTTATCGTCAGAGTGAGCGCCGTGATATTTATAAGCAGTATGTTAAGCAGTTGCTTGACAGCGGTAATGCTTATGTAGCTTTTGACACTCCTGAGGAATTGGAGGCAAAACACACTGAAATACATAACTTTCAATATGATGCACATACTCGTCTTCTGATGCGTAATTCGCTTACTCTCTCAAAAGAGGAAGTTGATAAGTTGATTGAGGATGGAGTTCAATATACAGTTCGTTTCAAGATTGAGCCTGGAATTGATGTTCACGTCAATGACATGATTCGTGGTGACGTTGTTATTAAGAGTGATATTCTTGATGATAAGGTGCTTTATAAGAGTGCTGACGAACTTCCTACTTATCATTTGGCTAATATCGTTGATGACCACTTGATGGAAATCACACATGTTATCCGTGGTGAGGAATGGTTGCCTAGTGCGCCATTGCACGTATTGCTCTATAGAGCTTTCGGTTGGGAAGATACAATGCCACGTTTTGCACATCTTCCATTGTTGTTGAAGCCAGAAGGCAAAGGCAAACTCAGTAAGCGTGATGGTGACCGTCTTGGTTTCCCTGTATTCCCATTGGAATGGCATGACCCAAAGACTGGTGAAGTTTCATCAGGTTATCGCGAAAACGGTTACTTCCCAGAGGCTGTTGTTAACTTCCTTGCTCTTCTTGGTTGGAATCCTGGTACAGAACAGGAACTGTTTTCACTTGATGAATTGGTTAAAGCGTTTGATATCAGCAGATGTTCAAAGGCAGGCGCCAAGTTTGATTTCCAGAAAGGCATTTGGTTTAATCATGAGTATATTCTTCGTAAGAGCGATGATGAGATAGCTGCATTGTTTGCACCTATTGTTGCGAATAATGGGGTTAACGAATCAATTGAAAGAATTACTGAGGTTGTTCACATGATGAAGGATCGTGTGAATTTCGTAAACGAATTGTGGCCATTGTGTTCTTTCTTCTTTGTTCAGCCGTCTGAGTATGATGAAAAGACGGTGAAGAAACGTTGGAAGGAATATTCTGCACAGCAGATGACAGAATTGGCAGATGTTCTTGAGAGTATTGAGGATTTCTCAGTAGAAAATCAGGAGTCTGTTGTTATGAAGTGGGTCGAAGAAAAAGAATATAAGTTGGGTGACGTTATGAATGCGTTCCGATTAACTCTTGTTGGCATAGGAAAGGGACCGGGGATGTTTGATATTTCCGCCTTCCTTGGAAAGGAAGAGACTCTAGTGCGTTTGCGTAAAGCAATCGAAGTATTGAAGTAACTAAACAACAAGAAGAAATAACCATCAGAGATAGTGTATAATATAATAATATACCTTTATCTTTTAGGGGTGGCAATCGCAAGCCTCTTTAGTAAGAAAGTTAAGAAGATGTGGGCTGGCGAACGCAAGGCCATAGATGTCTTGAAAGAGAATGTTGATCCGGATGCCAAATACATCTGGTTTCATGCAGCTTCACTTGGAGAGTTTGAACAGGGGCGACCGTTAATAGAAAGTATACGTAAAGATTATCCTGAATACAAGATACTTCTTACTTTCTTTTCTCCTTCGGGTTATGAAGTGAGAAAAAATTATGAGGGTGCAGACATCATTTGTTACCTGCCTTTGGATACAATACGCAATGCGCGTCGTTTCCTTCGTGCTGTTAGACCGGTGATGGCATTCTTTATAAAGTATGAATTCTGGTATAATTACTTGCACATACTAAAGCATCGCAATATACCTGTATACAGTGTAAGCAGTATTTTTCGTCCAGATCAGATCTTCTTTAAGTGGTATGGTCGTCAGTATCGCACAGTATTGAAATGTTTTACTCATTTCTTTGTACAGAATAATGAGAGCAAGGAATTGCTTGGCAAATTTGGTATAACAGAAGTTGATGTTGTTGGTGATACGCGTTTCGACCGCGTACTCCAAATAAAGGAAGCCAGCAAACATCTGCCTATTGTGGAGAGTTTTACCAAAAACGCCAAGAAGGTGTTTGTTGCTGGTTCATCATGGCAGCCTGATGAGGATATTTTCCTTAAGTATTTTAATAATAGGAGTGATTGGAAACTTATCATTGCGCCTCATGTGATTGGTGAGGATCATATAAAACAGATTCTTAACCATGTCGAAGGTCGCAAGGTGGTACGCTATACTCAAGCTACTGTAGACAATGTTGCTGATGCTGAGATATTGATTATCGACTGTTTCGGTTTGTTGTCTTCTATTTATAATTATGGTACGGTATCTTATGTCGGCGGAGGTTTCGGCGTTGGAATCCATAATGTATTAGAAGCAGCAGTATGGGATATTCCTGTTATCTTTGGTCCAAACAATAAGCATTTTCAAGAAGCTCAGGGGCTAATGAAGGCTAACGGAGGATTCGAGATTACAGATTATGATAGTTTCTATGAATTCATGTCGAAGTTTGAAAATGGAGATGAATTCTTAGAGAACTCCGGTAAGTCGGCTGGTAAGTTCGTTATGAGCCTTTCTGGAGCATCAAAGAAGGTTATATCGTATATATCTTTAGATAAATAAAGAAATAGCGGTTCTACAAAGGAACCGCTATTTTTTTATTTTATAATTCTGTAATAGTTTTCTTTTCTTGGTTTCACAATGTGAGGGTGGGCTGAAGCATAGCCAAGTGATATTGCTCCGATTCCAACAATATCGTCAGGCAGTTCCCAATCTTTAAGCAACTGTTTACCTTCTTCTGTTTCAAACATTGTGTCTTCACGATTAATCCAACAGCTTGCTAGTCCTATTGAGTGAGCGGCAAGCATCATATTGCCGATAACCAGACTTCCGTCTTTTATGTTATTTCTCCAATCTGCAGAGCCAAACACAATTATGATTGTTGGTGCTCCGTAGTAAGGATCGGCTTCTGTTTCCATAACCTTAGCGTTCATTCTTCTCAGCTTATCACATGTTTCCTTGTTTTGAACCGCTACTATCCACGAGTCTTGCTTTCCCTTTCCCGTTGCAGCCCATGTTCCTGCTTCTAGAATCGTTTTTAGTTCTTCATCGTGAATCTGTTCGGGCTTGAAACGTCTAATGCTTCGACGTTCTCTAATTGCTTTTAAAACTTCGTTGTCCATAATCGTGTTTATTTAATGTGATGTAGCAAATTTACTCATTTAATTTGATTTTTCTCTATCATTTGTGAAATATATCATCCTTCTTCATTTCTACCACTTTGCCGTATTTTGCAAGACTATCACGATTTATGTTCTTCATATTTCCTACAATATAATATATTATAGGTTTGTTTTTCACATAATCGTCGTAAAATTTTTTGCAGTCACCAAAGCCCAGTTGTGGAATTATAGATGTTGCCGCTGTATTTGGATCAGCAGTATACCCCTTCATAATATATGAATCGATGGTGCTACCCATACTGCGAAAGTCAGGGTAATGGTTATTAATGCTATTTATTTCTGATTGTTTTGCAGCCATTATATTTTTTTCTCTTAATGGCATATTCTTATATAAGCTGTCAAGAACTTCAAATGCTGCCATACTTTTGTCTGATTGTACTCCCATTTTTGATATGAATCCAGTAGGATAATTTGCGCAGTGAGGTAATGGTGGCATCTGCGTATATCCGTGAGAATAGTATGCATAGGCACGGAACTCTCTTATTTCCTGGAACAACACTGATGACATCCCTGATCCGAAGTAATTTCCCCATAATTCTAATCGTTCACGATCTTCTTCAGTTGGCATTTGTGGCATGTTCACGTATGAACCTATCACTGTCTGGCGTGCTTTCGGATTGTTATATATATAAATAGTAGGCGTTATATATCTTTCTAACTTGTAGTTGACTGGTTCATAATCAAGTTTACTTCTGTCTACAGGTATTTCCTGCTTTATCATATTCTCCACTTCAGAATCCTTTAGTTTTCCGCTATACACAATACTTAGATCATAGTTCTGTATATCTTTAAACAGATTTATCAAATCCTCTGGTTTGATTTTCTTATAGTCTTTCGCACAGCTTCTCTTAATATAAATAGAATTGTTGCCATACATTATTTTCTGACTCATAATATCGGCAATGTTAGCATTGTCTTTGAAAGCAGTCTTTTCTTCAAGTTTCTTGTCTTTTATAATTTCGTTGAATTTCTTTTTGTCAGCCTTCGGACTGTCAAGAAGTTCGCGCAGCAATTTCAGAGAAGCTGATAAGTTATTGTCGAAACCACTTAATGTTATTATAAATTTGTTTCTATTGGCATCAATACTATATGAACTTCCAATTTTCTGCATTGCTTTAGCAAATTCATTTTTGGTGTTTTTTTCAGTTCCAACATTTCCTATGTATTCGGCAACGTCACCAATGCGATTATCGTTGTCAGTTCCTCTATGATATATTAGTTCCAACTTAAATAAATCGTTTGACGGATTCTTAACAGTATAAAGTCTTGCTTTAGGTGCTAATGTTATCGTGTTGGCATCTTTAGTGAAATCAACTAATTTTGGCTTTATGTCCTGAGTTGGTATTGCCTTTATTTCTTTTGCATATTCAGACTCTTCGCCAGCATGTTTTGGCTTAATAGGAGAGTATCCTGGTTGGCTCACTTTGTCCTTCTGATAATGGCCGAATGTTTTAATAGCTCTAACACAGTCATCGCTGAAATATTTTTGAGCTACTCGCATGATGTCCTTACGACTCACGGCAGCAATATCTTTTCCTTTGTCAAGGACTCTATCCCAAGATAAACCGTGAGATGCAGCAGTTGTCATTATATTTGCTCGGTTGTCTATATTTTCAAGGCTCTCTTGTGCGCTTTTTTCAAGCATCAGTTTAGTTGAATTTAAAAATTCATCTGAAAAATCGCCTTTCTTAAGTTTCTCGATCTGCTCGACACACATCTTTTCCGCTTTTTTTCTACTACCGAACGGTATGTTTGGCACAAAGCCAACTCCAACTACGTTTGTCTCTTTGAATGGTGACATCATAGCAATGGCGTACATTACCTTATTGTCATTTCTCAGTGAATCAAGAAGACCAGTTTTAGAGCTATTGCTAAGAAGTCCTAATGCAACCGTGAAAGCATTGTAGTCTGAATCCCGGTCTATTGGGGCACGATAAATTATTCCCCCTGCCTTTACAATAGGTATTGGCAGCTTTAGCTTCATGGTTCCTAAATCTTTGAGTGGCTGTAGTTTGAAAGGCTGCTTATTCTCGACATTTCCAGAGCGTATACGTCCGAATGTATTTTCTAGAATGTTACTTATAGAATCTGCATTTACATCTCCTGTAAGAATTAGCGTCATATTGTTCGCAACATAATATTTGTTGTAGAATTTCTTCATTTCCCCAAGTCTTGGATTTTTCAGATTCTCAGTACTTCCAATAATAGGGTAGGCGTATGGTGTGCCAGCAAATATTTTTGATTCTGCGTACTCTGCAGGTGGCATTAGCATATTGTCTGAATACATGTTCTTTTCTTCATATACTGTTTCAAGTTCGCCCTGAAATAGTCTGAATACTGGATACATAAGTCTTTCGCTATTTAGCTCGCACCATTGGTGAATGTATTGTGGTGAAAAACTATTGTGGAATACCGTTTCGTCAAAAGATGTGAAAGCGTTGAGTCCAGTACCACCAAATGTTGTGATGAGTGAACTAAATTCGTTTGGTATTGCATATTCTCCAGCTTTTATGCTAAGGCGATTTATGTCTTTTTGAATGATACTCCTTTGTTTAGCATCTTTTGTTTCTGCAAGAATATCATATTTGGCGGATATAGAATCCAACCAAGGTTTTTCATTAGTATAATCTATGGTGCCTATTTTGTCAGTTCCTTTAAACATGATGTGTTCAAAATAATGCGCCATTCCGGTGTTTGGACAGTCCTTAGCTCCTGCTTTCACAATAACAGCTCCATACACTTTTGGTTGTGAATGGTCTTCATTTATCCAAACAGTCAATCCGTTACTAAGTTTCTTTTCAGTTACTTTAAGTGGATTCACCTGTGCGTTTGCTGTGGCAAAGAACGCAAAAGGTATTAGAAAAGCCAATAATTTTCTCATGTGGTTCTTGTTTATTATCTTTAATTACTATCCTGTTGTTATGGCATTTTTCGTTTTGTTATTAAGTGCCGTAAACTTTTTGACAATGCAAAAATATTACTTTTTGTCGGTATAATATATGTTATAGTTACGTTTTTTTCGTTTTTTGTCTTATTTATCTTCTTGATTAACGTAAATAAAGAAAGGCAGATTCCTTTTTGCAGGATATCCGCCTTTCTTGTTTTTTATTAATCTTGTCCTATAGAGATATATTCTTTACATGGGGCATCCATGTTCGTCGTCATCTTCCATGTATACACAAAGTTCCCTGCCCATTCTTTTGAGTCCTTCCATAAGGTTGGCTCTTGTGCAGGCTATGTTTATACGAAGATAACAGAATCCTTCTTTTCTACCGTACATGGTTCCGCTGTTGATCTTCACTTTTGCATTATCAAGCAACTTTTTCGCAGCTTCGTCGGCAGTGAGTTCTATTCTTGAAATATCTATCCATACAAGGTATGTTCCTTCAAGACGTATAACCTCAAGTTTTGGAAGATATTCCGTAAAGAAATCCTTAAGAGCTTTATAGTTGTCGTATAGGTATTGGTTAAGCTCGTTAAGCCAATCCTCACCATTGTTATATGCTTCCTGTAATGCAATTACACCAAAAGGATTAACGTCGCATACTTCATTGATGTTTAAAGCTCTGTCTATGCGTCTACGCAGGGGTTGATTGCTGCATATAATATTAGCAATTTGTAGACCCGCAATATTGAATGATTTTGACGGAGAATTGAGAATGATGCTGTTGTCACGACATTCATCGCTCACGCTGGCGAACGGTGTGAATGTATATTCTGGCATAATAAGTTCGCAATGTATCTCGTCTGAAATTATCTTAACTCCATTTCTTTCGCAGATGCTGTTTATGCGTAGCAATTCTTCTTTCTTCCATACACGTCCTGAAGGATTATGAGGATTGCATAGCACAAATACTGTAACTTTTGGATCTGCACATTTACGTTCAAAGTCGTCGAAATCCATAACAAAGCTGTTGCCTTCTCTTTTTAGAGCTGTTTCAGTAACCTCGCAACCGCAGTTCTTTATGCTTGTGAAGAAGCAGTTGTATGCCGGAGTCTGTATAAGCACCTTTTCACCTTGCATGGTCAAAGCCTGCAATGAAGCTGTCAATGCAGGAACTACGCCTGATGTATATAAAATCCAAGAACGGTCTATCTCCCAGTTGTGACGGCGTTTGAACCAATTAGTTATCGCCTCATAATAACTGTCTGGTACTAGTGTGTAGCCAAATACGCCATGCTCTACACGCTTTTTCAGTGCCTCTATAATGCAAGGTGCTGTCTCAAAGTCCATGTCGGCTACCCACATTGGGATCACTCCTTCTTCTGGTAAATCCCACTTGTATGAGTTTGTGCCGCGTCGCTCAATCTGTTTGTCGAAATCGTATTTCATATTTATCTTGTTTCAATAATGCAGTCTTTCCCCTTGGCGTATTCATCGTATGTGATTTTGCCAATTTTATCGGCTGTGATTTTTCCGCTTATCGGATTTTTAATTTCTGTTATTGTTCCAGTTATGTTTGCGTTTATATTAGTGCTGTCTTCAAATGTACGGTCACATTCAGCATCGAATGTGCAATCTTCAAGAATTATTCCGTCAATATAGCATAGTGGTTGCTCGCCACTTATGTGGCATCTCACTAACTTTATATTTTTGCTGTGCCATGCAAGATACTCGCCATTTAGCTCTGAGTCATATACTGTCACGTTGTCACATTCCCAAAAACTGTCTTTAGTTGTGATTTTAGCGTTGTGTATCTCTACGTTATGACAATATTGAAACACATATTTTGAATCGCTCACAAGACCGTCTACATGTATATTGCTTGAAAACATGAATGGATAGGTGCCTTCGTGAAGTTCTACATTCTTGAGCTTCAATCCGTTTACTTTCCAAAAAGTTTCGTCAGCATCGTTGATTTTCACATTTTCCAGTTCTAGATTGTTCATCTCTCTGAAAAATTTAGGACCGTCAATCACAGAGTCCTGCATTTTCATATCGTTGCTGTACCAAATGGCAGAACGGCTTTCTGGAGCGAAATAGCAGTTTGTTATAATACTCTTGTCAACATGCCACCAAGGATATTTGCCATAGAACTTGGAATTATCACATTCCAGATTCTCGCAACATTTTATTCCTGATTCACCATCAACAATGGTTATATCCTCAAGTCGTGTATCTTTTTCTCCGAAGAGAGGGCGCTCTCCACCAAATTCCTTATTCTTTATTAGTTTCATACTTTTGTTTAATACCTATTTTTTCTTTTATTTAAAACTCACGGTACAAAGATACAAACATTATACCAAACTTGCTGTATACAAATTACGGATAATTTTCGTGGATGTCCCTCTATAAAAATTCTTTTTTTTAGCTACGGGGTTACGTTTGAGTTCGAATTCCTTATAATAAAAGGAATGGTAGCGAAAAATAGAAAATCTAGCTATGCTAAGCTATGTCCTGGTTACGTCTTTATAGCGTTATAATGATATACTCGATATTATCGTAACAATTTTGTACTATAATCATAACTCTGTGATAATGATTATGAAATATAACCATCTTACCTTTGCATCGACAGACAGAAAGATGTGCAAATTCAAGAGAAATAGACGAAACTCAAGTATAGCAAGTAATATTAGATAATATATATAGGAAAGGATATACTTGCTGACAGTAAACAGATGACGATGACGTTAATCGGGCTTCAAGGCGTAACAAGGAGACGGTTATATTACAAATCATAGAAATCTGTCCCGTCATAGTGAACAGCATATTCATCAATATAATTTCTATCAGTAAAGTTGCTAACCTTATTATTATAAGATACTCATCCCCCGGATAAAGTCAAAAGTGTAATTTCTGATTTTATTCGGGTTTATACTTTTTAAAAGTTAGCCTGTATTACTTGTAACATGAATGAAAAAAATATGTAAAGGCTTTATAATCTTAATGCAATGAAGACGAAATATTCTGACGGTACCTTTGCAGCATGATTTAGAAATGATAAAGTCATATTAATTACAATGCTAAGAAGATGAGAAGAATTTTTATTTCAGTGATGAGCATTATGCTTGCAGCAGCAGGTATGGCACAGGAGACCACTAGTACATTTAAACCAAGTGGAAGACCGATAGCCACAGTGTTCACTGATTTCAGGGTACAATCTACAGATGGTAAGACAAACACTGCCTTCGAGATTTCAAGAGCCTACTTAGGTTACGCCTACAACTTCTCACCTTATTTCTCTGCAAAGGCAGTGATGGATGTTACAGATAAAAATAACGGTTATCAGGGTTCTGCTTACACCGCTTATATAAAGAATGCTTACGGCGAATATTCAAGAAACGGCCTTACGATTGACTTTGGTTTGATAGGTACCAATACTTTTAATTTACAGGAGGCTTTATGGGGTAAGCGTTATCTTTTGAAATCATTCCAAGATCTTAATGGATATGCATCAAGTGCAGACCTTGGATTGGGTATCAAATATCAAATAGTTCCTGAGTTGAGTATTGATGCTCAGGTTGTAAACGGCGAAGGTTACAAATCATTACAGTCTGATAGCGCTGTTAAAGTTTCTGCCGGATTGACATATCAGCCAATAAAAAAACTATATCTTCGTGTTTATGGAGATTACCAGAAAAAATTGGAAGCTCAGACTACATTCAATGCCATGATAGCTTATAAAGACGATAAGTTTACAGTAGGTGGCGAATACAACTTACAGACTGGCCATAACAAGGTAAAAGATCATAATTTTAATGGATTATCATTCTGGGGTACATACAATCCATGTAAGACATTTGCTGTATTTGGACGCTATGATAACTTAACATCAAAGAAACTCAATGGTGCAAGCAATGGTTGGAATGCTACTGACGGAAACCTTTATACAGCTGGTCTTGAAATATTACCTGCAAAAGGTGTTGCAATATCACCTAACGTGCAGATAAGTGATCCTTCTAAGTCAGGTTCTAAAACATCAACAAGCTATCTTGTAAGTTTCAAGTATAGCTTATAAACATAAATAAGAAGATAGTTATATTACTATAGTCTGTTAAAAACAAAAGATAAATTATTTTTTAAATATAAAATTATATGAAAAAGAGTATTGTTTTAGTTGCATTGTTGAGTCTGATGACTCTAGGCAACAAGGTTAGTGCGCAGTCAATATCAGGTGCAGGAGCAACATTCCCAGAACCATTCTATAATGCAGCATTTGCGTCTTATGAAAGAGCAGCACATGCTAAAGTAACTTATGGCGGCATTGGTTCAGGTGGTGGTATCCGCAGTCTGAAAGATAAAATTGTAGATTTTGGTGCGTCAGATGCATTCCTTACAAATCAAGAACTTCGAGAGATGCCGGCTCCTATCGTTCATATTCCTACATGTAGTGGTGCGGTAGTTGTAGCTTATAATCTACCAGGTGTAAAGCAGATTAAACTGACTCCTACTGTTTTAGCTTCTATTTTCTTGGGACAAATTAGAAATTGGAATCATCCTGCTTTGAGAAAATTGAACCCAGGTGTAAGATTCCCAAATAAGGAAATTACAGTAGTTCATCGTTCTGATGGTAGTGGTACAACTAATATGTTTACAGATTATCTTACTAAGGTAAATAAAGTATGGCATTCTAAGGTTGGTGCTGGTAAGACTGTAAACTGGCCTGTAGGTGTAGGTGCAAAAGGAAATCCTGGTGTCGCAGGTGCTATTCATCAGACACAAGGGTCTATAGGATATATAGGTTCTGAATACGCTTTCGCACAACGTGAACCGTCAGCACTTATCCAAAATAAAGCTGGAAAGTTCATCAAAGCTACAGTAGCTTCTACAAGTGCAGCTGGAAAAGGTAAAATTCCTGCAGATACACGTGTTATGCTTACCAACTCTTCTGCCCCAACAGCTTACCCTATAGCTGGTTTTACATGGCTAATAATCTATAAAGATCAGGCTTACAACAACCGCAGCTTTGCTCAGGCTCAGGCAACATTGAAATTGATAGACTGGATGGTAAGTCGCAATGCACAAGCATTGGCTGTTAAAACCAATTATGCTCCACTTCCAGCAGGTGTAGCAGCAAGAGCAAAAGCTATATTACGCACAGTGACTTACAAAGGAAAAAGAATTCTGAAGTAAATGAATAGTGATAAAATTCTGAAACGCGTATTGTTCTTCTCCTCACTGGTTATCGTCTTGATAGCCGCGGCGATGGTGTTTTCACTGTTCGAGGGGTCGTTACCGTCAATATCCAAATTTGGATGGCGGTTTCTGATCTCTGATCAGTGGGATCCAACCCAGGGGAGCGAGAACTATGGCGCGTTATTATTTATAGTCGGTACTATACTCACCTCAGTTCTGGCTCTGGTTATCGCAATCCCCTTGGCGTTCTGCACATCTCTGTTTGTTGCAGAATATTTTCGCGGTACAAAGCTTGCATCTATTGTTGGCACATTAGTAGATCTGTTGGCTGGTATTCCGTCTATTATATATGGTCTATGGGGTTTCTATATCCTATGTCCGTTGGTAGTTGAGGCTGGTTTAAGTCCGCAGGGATTCGGAGTATTCACATCCGCCTTGATACTTGCCATCATGATTGTGCCTTATGCCACATCTTTGAGTAATACAACTATAGCGATGGTGCCAAATGATCTTAAAGAAGCCGCTTATGCTTTAGGTGCCACTCGATTGGAAGTGATACGTACGGTTATATTGCCAAATGCTCGTTCTGGAATGACAGCAAGTTACATACTAGCTTTTGGTAGAGCAATAGGTGAAACTTTGGCTGTGACAATGCTTATTGGCAACGAAAATGCGATACCACATGGACTCTTCTCAACAGGTAATACAATGGCTAGTGTTATTGCAAACCAGTTTGGAGAGGCTAGCGGATTACAGTTGAGTGCGTTGATAGAGCTTGCTCTACTACTCTTTGTGATAACAACTATTATCAATGCGATAGGAAAATACATAATTAAAAAGATTGGATAATGGATAATATTATTAATATAGGGAAAACTGCAGGACTGTTATCCTCAATTGGTTATAGAAAAGCTAAAAACAATATCTTTAAGATACTTGTGATGGTATTTTCTTTCCTTACAATCTCTATGGTTTTCCTGATTATCGGTACATTGTTGGTAAAAGGTTACAAACAAATCAATTTGGCTTTCTTTACCCAAGTAGCTCCAGACACCTTCACAGCAATGATGGCTACAGCCAATGGAGAGATTATTCCGGGAGGAATAGCAAACGGTATACTTGGTTCAATTTATTTGGTTCTTATCGCATCTGTAATAGCAATACCTATGGGAATAGTAATAGGTGTATATCTTTCAGAAAACAGTAAGAAAAAATATGCCTGTGTGATACGTGATATTGCAGATATTATGCAAGGAGTACCATCGATAGTTATTGGTATTATTGCTTATATCTGGGTTGTGGTTCCTTTAACAAAAGGATACTCTGTATTAGCCGGTGGTGTAGCTTTAGCTATTATGATGTTACCACTTATTGTGCGCTCTACTGAGGAGTCGCTCAAAATGGTTCCAGATACTCTGAAAGAGGCGGCTATTGCCCTTGGAACACCTTATTATAAAGTGATATGGCGAGTGCTTATTCCTACATCTTTCTCAGGATTGATTAGTGGTATACTGCTTGCTGTGTCGCGTGTTTTAGGTGAGACAGCTCCATTGATGCTTACAACATTAGGTAATCCAGATGTAAACTGGAATATTGCTAAGCCTGGTTCGGCCGTACCATTGTTGATTTGGCAGTTTTATAATGATCCAAACATGGTAAATCTGATATGGAGCTCTACAATCTTCCTCATGGGATTTGTGTTGATACTCAATTTGATATCAAAATGGATTGGAGCAAAAAGAAAATAAAAAGAAAATGATAAATACAAAAGAAAATACAACAACACCGGTGATGTCAATAGAAGATATTTCTATTAGCTATGGTGACGATAAGTATGCTGTGAAACATGTCTCAGCAGAGATAGAAGCACATTCTATCACAGCTATTATGGGACCATCTGGATGTGGTAAAACAACTCTATTGAGAGCAATTAACCGCATGCACGAGCTTTATCCAAATATTAGTACAGAAGGCAAAATATTACTTGGCGGAGATAATATCTATGAAATGCCAACAATGAATTTGCGACGTAAAATAGGTATGGTGTTCCAGCGTCCTAATCCATTCCCTACATTGAGTATATACGATAATGTAATTGCAGGCTACCGTCTTAATGGTATCCGCATGAAAAAACAAGAACGTGACGAAATTGTAGAAAAATCGTTGCGTGACGTTGCCTTGTGGGATGAGGTGAAAGACACATTGCATAGCAAAGGTAACTTCTTGTCAGGCGGTCAGCAACAGAGACTATGTCTCGCTCGTACCATCGCCTTTCGTCCCCAAGTGATATTACTAGACGAGCCTACTTCAGCTTTAGATCCTATATCAACTTCAAAGATAGAGGACTTGCTCGTTGAATTGAAAAAGGATTATACCATTATAATGGTTACTCATAATATGTCTCAAGCTGCGCGCATTTCAGACAAGTCAATGTTTATGTATCTTGGCGAATTGGTGGAATATGACAATACAAAGAAAATGTTTACAACACCAACAGATCCACGTACTGAGGCATATCTTACAGGTAAGTTCGGATAAGTTTAATTTATTATAAATTGCTTCGTGCATTAAAAATGAAATTATGGCAATAACAAAAGACAATGCATTACATTCTTTATTGAGCCATTTCAACGAAATGGTGGAATTGGTAATGCGCCAGTTGGAAATAGTGAATAAGTTGCTAGTTGACGGTACCACTAATATTCCGACTGAAATTCAACAAGAAATTGAACAGAATGAAAATCGTATAGATGGTTATGATATAAGTCTTAGCAATGAAATCATAGATATCATTGCATTGCAGAATCCTGTAGCATCTGATATTCGTAAAATAATGTCTGCTTACCAGATGATTTCAAATCTGGAACGTATTGGTGATCAGGTTAAGAATATAGACAAATTCTTGTCTCGTATTGAAGACAAAACGGTTTTTGAACATATGCTACCGGTGCTATCAAATATGATGGCTTCAAGTATATTGATGGTAAAGAGATCTGTCTCAGCTTTTGTTAATGATGACAATGATGCGGCTGTCTGGACTATCAAAAACGATGATGTGGTAGATGATATTAATCATAAACTTATAAAGGATACGATCAAGAATAGTCATTATCCAGAAGAAACTCGCCATTTGCTCTTTACTTTTATAAATCTTAATGGAATTATATCTAACATTGAGCGTATTGCCGATCATGCTACAAATATAGCTGAGGCTTCAATATACACCAATATGGGTGAGAACCTGCGACATCCAAAGATTGCTAAAAATGAAGAAGATAAATAGACGAGACTATCAATTAAATAAACTGAACTTTAATTTTTAGTTAATTGTTTAAATTAGTAGGAAGGTGGGTCGTATAGGTTCGCCTTTTTCTTTTTGTTATGTATTTTAATCATCATAACATATTTGTCTTTCCTTTTGTGCTTCTTACTCAATTTAGTGATGGAGACCTCAATTCTACCAGAAAAAGTTTTTTTAATGCCACTAATGTCATAATGTCACAAACCCTTTGTTTATAAGGGTTTAACGAGTGACATTAAGTGACATTATCGGGGGAAAAGTGACATTAAACTCCAAATCACACCTGCTTTTAGCGTTTTTTTCGCACTTATGCTATTTCCATAAATATATTTGTCCTTATGGAATTTTATCGAGTATAAAGATCAAGTTCTTGCATAGCATGAATAATTTAAAATCTACTCCATGCATATATATAAAACATGAGGAAATGAATTTGAAGAATGAAAATAAGTATAGAAACTAAGTGAACAAACTATGGCTCAGTTCATAAACTTGGGGATTTAATAATTCCACGCATAATTTTTAGCAACCAAAAGAGGAAGAAGCTTGCATCAGCCACTTCTCTAGATGTAGCCCTGAACCCATTGAGCTTTAGTTTTATTAATAAAGTTTTATACTACAAATAGATAAATTCTATTTTACTTAAATTATGTTTGGCCACAAATTCTATCTTATCATCAATTTATGGTTTTGAAGAAATGTTCGTTGAGAATAGTAGGTTTAACTTAACAAGTGGCACTTTTGCTATATATGTGCAAATCAGAAATTCTATATAACTCTATCAAAATTCATCACATGATCCTCTCCAATATAGTTCTTTCCATCAGTCAAATTATGAAACCAATTGAATTATGACTATCAAAAATATTTTTTGTTTATTGATTTTTTAATGCCGTTTCCTACATGTTTTTGCGAAACGTATTGTTATACAATATGTTAGCTTATGTAGGAGAGTCCGTTGTTATACATTTTAGGGAGTGATTAGGCCCTAATCACTCTGTTATCCTACATGCTTTGCAGAGTGATAAGGCCCTTATTACTCAAAGGCGCACCGAAAAAGGTGATTTTATATTTGCTGTGCTTCATACATTTTGACTATAATGAGAATTGATCATAAACATTCATAGTTGTATTTACTGAATCACAATACATTTTTTTAAGCTGATACGGATTATCATTAACGTTTTTGAAATCCCTTACGGAAAAGATTGACATATCAAAATGTTTTATAAACCAGTTTCGTTTCCAAATTTCATCTACAAAGAGAAATGAGATTTCTATATTCATAATTTCCAAGAAAGACATCATGGTGATTTGCTTTACTGATGAAAATATGACCTAATGGTCCAACCTAAAAAGCGACTTTCGTATTGCGATTGGGGCAAAATCCATCGTTTTAAGTACAAATACGTGCTTATAATGTAGGAATCATGTAGGAAAGATGTAGGAAAAGGCACTAATATACATGGGTTAACATATTGATTAGTAGTTATTTAAGTCAGAAATGTATATAATGTAGGTTTGTTTTATGTTTTTTTTGATTTTTCATTTATTTAGGGGGGGCGGTAAATGGTCTTTGATTTTAGTGATTTTTATGCCTGATCTATTAAACATAAATCTTTTGGGCTTTTTGCAAGAATAAAAAAACAGACTGACAAATCATTATTGTCAGTCTGTTTTGTATTATGTTCACTTTGTAATCTTATAAATATATAAGAGTTAAGTGAAAATGCTTTTTTACAAGTTTGAGTTAAGCTTGTTCCACTCAGCAACTGCTGGAAGAGCACCCATACCGATAACCTGATCGCGCATCTTCTGAAGGTGATCGTAGCTCGCATCAAGAGTTGCAATCTCATCAGCAGAACCAATAACTGGCTTAGTGTAAACACCATCGCTAGTTACACGTGTAGGCATAGCCATCATAACGTGGTTGTAACGAGCTGTGTCTGCGTATGTACCAGCAGGATAGTTGAATTCCTCACCACCCATAGCAGCCTCAATCATCTTAACTGCAAGGTAAGCTGGGCTCTGGAAAGAACTGCGACGACGAAGTTCGATGATCTTTGCACCACCCTGTGTAACTTCCTTCTGCATCTGTGCCCATTCCTCTGAAGTAATACCCTTACCGTTAACCTTTGCCTTACCAGCGATAACGTCAACCAACTTAACACCGTCAATAGTTGTAGGAGTAGCAAATACAGCCATCTTCTCACCGTGACCACCATATGTGTAAGCGTTCTTAACAACAGCCTGGCTAACACCGAAGTGCTTAGCAAGAGCGCCCTTAAGACGTGTAGAGTCAAGAGCAGCAAGTGTTGCAACCTGATTTGGCTTCAAACCTGAATGTACAAGTGTTACAAGACCTGTAATGTCTGCTGGGTTGAAGATAACAACACAGAAATTAGCATTAGGACAGAACTTCTTGATATTCTCACCAAGTTCCTGAGCAGCCTGAGAGTTACCAGCGAGCAAATCCTCACGTGTCATGCCCTCTTTACGTGGAGCGCCACCTGAAGAAATAATGTATTTAGCACCTGTAAAAGCCTCTTTAGGATCTGTTGTTGAAACGATGTTTGCATCGTCAAAACCGCACTGACGCATTTCCTCAGCAACACCTTCTGCTGAAAATACATCATAAAGAGTGATGTTTGGTGTAAGACCCAGCATAAGAGCTGTCTGAACCATGTTAGAACCGATCATTCCGGCTGCGCCGACGATCAAAAGTTTGTCATTAGTTAAAAATTCCATAACTACAATTTATTTTAATGTTTTAGAAATCTCTTTCCTTTCATGCGACCGCAAAGTTACTAAAAAATAACAAATTTCGGTTATTTATTTAGCATTAAATTTGTTGTTAATTCTTAAAAACTTTATCTTTGTAATGTCTATTTAGCAAAATAATATATTTATGATAATAAACGAACGTGTTGCCGCTTTAAGAGAGGTGATGAAAAGAGAAAATTTGGGTGCTTTTGTATTCCCTAGTACTGATGCTCATAATAGTGAGTATGTAGCTGACCATTGGAAAGGTCGCGAATGGATTTCTGGATTTGACGGTTCTGCTGGTGTTGCCGTGGTAACAATGCAGGGAGCTGCTCTCTGGACCGACTCAAGGTATTTCCTTGCTGCCGAAAAACAACTTGGCGGTACAGAATTCCAACTTATGAAATTGAAGATGCCTGGTACTCCAACTGTGGCTGAATGGATTGCCCGTCAGCTTGACGGAAATGGCGAAGTTGGCGTAGATGGTACCGTCAACTCCTATTCTTTTGTTGAAAATCTAATTTCTGATCTTAGGCATCATGGAGGTATTACCGTAAGGCTAAATTTCGATCCATTGAAGTCTATTTGGAAAGACCGTCCGTCAATACCTAATAACAAAGTGGCTATACAACCTTTGGAATATACAGGTGAAGATACCGAAAGTAAAATAACAAGGATTAAAACAGAATTGCGCAAGATACATTGTGATGGTATGCTGGTATCAGCACTTGATGATATTGCGTGGATATTAAACTTGCGTGGCACTGATGTACATTGTAATCCTGTGTTTGTTTCTTATTTACTTATTGAGGAATCAAATACTACCTTATTTATAAATAAAGAAAAGATAACCGGTGAGGTGAAGGAATATCTTGCAAATCAGGAAATATCTGTGCAAGAGTATGATAATGTGTCTACATATCTGAAACGAAAATATTTTGCCTATAACATTCTTCTTGATCCTGATGAGACAAACAGTTATCTTGTTACTCAGGTAGATAAGGACAAAACAAATGTGGTTTTTGCTACATCTCCGGTGCCAAAGATGAAAGCCGTGAAGAGTAGTGCTGAAATTAATGGATTTCATAACGCTATGCTTCGAGATGGTGTTGCAATGGTGAAATTTCTTAAATGGCTGAAGCCTGCTGTTGAGGCTGGTGGTGAAACAGAAATATCCTTGGATCGAAAATTGACTGGGTTACGTGCCGAACAGAAACTGTTTAAGGATATCTCTTTTGATACAATCGTTGGGTACGAACAACATGGCGCTATTGTGCATTATGAAGCTACTGAAGAAACGGATATACCTATACAACCTTCAGGATTAGTTCTTATAGATAGTGGAGCTCAGTATCAGGATGGAACAACAGATATAACACGTACAATAGCACTCGGTCCCTTGACGGAAGAGCAGAAGAAAGTTTATACACTTGTTCTAAAGGGACATATACAGTTGGAATTAGCAAAATTTCCAGATGGAGCATGCGGTACACAACTTGATTCGTTAGCAAGAGAAGCTATGTGGCGTGAAGGTATGAACTTTCTGCATGGTACAGGGCATGGAGTAGGAAGCTATCTCTGTGTACATGAGGGACCTCATCAGATACGAATGGAATATATGAGTACTCCTCTGCATGAAGGAATGACGGTTACGGACGAACCTGGGCTATATCTGACAGGTAAATTTGGTGTGAGGATAGAGAACACTCTTCTCATAAGAAAATATCTAGATACCGAGTTTGGACAATTCCTGCAAATGGAACCACTTACTTTATGCCCGATTGACACACTTCCGGTCGTGAAATCAATGCTATCTGAAGAGGAAAAGAATTGGTTGAATATGTATCATAAAATGGTGTGTGACAAACTGTTACCTTATCTTGATGATAGCGAAAAACGATGGCTGATTGACGCTACGGAGGAAATTTAAGGCTATTTTGATGGGTTTTGGTTAAAAAATCAATTAAAAGCTTGCTTAATTCGCAAATAAGATGTAATTTTGCACCCGCTCATTGTGGAGTAGTCCATAGTGGTAATATAATTATAAATAAATTAAAAACAAAAAACATGATTATTGTACCAGTAAAAGATGGTGAGAACATTGAGAGATCTCTCAAGAAGTTCAAGAGAAAATTCGAAAAGACAGGTGTTGTAAAGGAGCTTCGCGCTCGTCAGCAGTACAACAAGCCTTCTGTTTTGAAGAGACTCAAGATGGAACATGCCATCTACGTACAGCAGTTGCATAATAACGAGGACTAAAAACTCGTTAAAAAATTTGGTGGTTTGAATTTTATTTCGTAAATTCGTTGCCGTAAAGATAAATGATAAAGCAGCGTTTGTGATGATAGAAATTTTTTTGAACTACTTGAAGTTTGAGCGTAATCGTTCAGACATGACGGTAAAAAACTATGGAGAAGACCTTAAGGCCTTTGAAAAGTTTTTCGAAAAATTTAATGATCATCTCTCTTGGGAGTCGATAGACTCAGATGTCATCCGTGACTGGATGGAGAGTATGATGGATAAGGGAAACAATGCGGCATCAATCAATCGAAGGTTGAGCGCTTTGCGTTCCTTTTATCGTTTTGCTCTTTCGCGACATCTCGTAACAGAAGACCCAGCTCATGGGATAGTTGGACCTAAGAAGAGTAAGCCTCTGCCTCAGTTTCTTAAAGAATCAGAGATGAATAGGCTGCTTGAACCTGATTTCTGGAATGATAGCTATAAAGACGTGTGCGCACGTACTATTATAATGACATTTTATGAGACGGGAATCCGATTATCGGAATTGGTTGGACTAGATGATGTGGCGGTTGATTTTATAAATCAACAGTTGAAAGTTACGGGAAAGAGAAATAAACAGCGGATAATACCGTTTGGTGACGAATTGGACTCCACTCTGCATGACTATATGAAACTACGCGATGAGCGTATACATAAAAAAACGCAGGCTCTGTTTCTTGCAGAAGACGGTTTGAGAATGAACCAAAATCAAGTGAGAAACGAGGTAAGGCGAAACCTCACTAAAGTATGCACGCTTAAAAAACGCACGCCGCACGTATTGAGACATACGTTTGCAACAGCAATGCTTAATCACGATGCCGGATTAGAAAGTGTGAAAAAACTGCTAGGGCATGAAAGTCTGTCAACGACAGAAATCTATACCCATACAACTTTTGAGCAGTTGAAACGTGAATATTCTAACGCCCATCCAAGGGCTTAACCTTTAAAAGCGGAGGTAACTATGGAAATTAAAATTCAGTCGATTCATTTCGACGCTACCGAGAAATTACAGGCGCTTATCGAAAAGAAAGTTGCCAAGTTGGAAAAAACTTACGAAGATATACAGAAAGTAGAGGTGCAATTAAAAGTTGTCAAGCCTGCTGCTGCATTGAATAAAGAAACGTCGCTGACGGTAACTGGTCCAGGACTCTCGCTATATGCTGAGAAGACTTGTGATACTTTTGAAGAAGGTATAGATCAGACTGTTGATTCAATGAAGGTACAGCTGGCTAAATTTAAAGAAAAAACTCGCAATCGTTAAAAAAAAACTTGAAAAAGTTTTGGCGATTAGAAAATAAGTCGTATCTTTGCAGCCGTTTTACAGCATACCCCAAAACGATGCCGCCTAGCGGCTGTAGGGATACTCGCCTCTTTAGCTCAGTTGGCCAGAGCACGTGATTTGTAATCTCGGGGTCGTTGGTTCGAATCCGACAAGAGGCTCACCAAGGAAATTAAACTCCTGCTATGTGTCGATAAACAAGGGTAGTTACCAGAGTGGCCAAATGGGGCAGACTGTAAATCTGCTGGCTATGCCTACGGTGGTTCGAATCCATCACTACCCACTCAGTAGAAGTTTTGCGGAAATAGCTCAGTTGATAGAGCACTAGCCTTCCAAGCTGGGGGTCGCGGGTTTGAGCCCCGTTTTCCGCTCTAACCGATGCTGTAATAGCTCAGTGGTAGAGCACTTCCTTGGTAAGGAAGAGGTCCTGAGTTCAACTCTCAGTTACAGCTCTACTTCAGTCCTACTTCTTTTGGTAACTGAAGAAAAACAATATAATAAAAGATATTCATTTATATAAATAAAACAATAAGCTATGGCTAAAGAGACATTCCAGCGTACCAAGCCGCATGTTAACATTGGTACAATTGGTCACGTAGACCACGGTAAGACTACTTTGACAGCTGCCATTTCTAAGGTCCTTTCAGAGGCAGGATTTGGTTCTGAAGAAATTAAGTCTTTCGATCAGATTGATAATGCTCCTGAGGAGAAAGAGCGTGGTATTACTATTAATACAGCGCACATTGAGTATGAGACAGCTAAGCGTCACTACGCTCACGTAGACTGTCCGGGACACGCCGACTATGTAAAGAACATGGTTACTGGTGCTGCTCAGATGGATGGTGCTATTTTGGTTGTAGCTGCTACTGATGGTCCTATGCCTCAGACTCGTGAGCACGTATTGCTCGCTCGTCAGGTAAACGTACCACGTCTTGTTGTATTCTTGAACAAGTGTGATATGGTTGAAGATGAGGAAATGCTTGAACTTGTAGAAATGGAAGTTCGTGAAATCCTTGAACAATATGATTTTGAAGAGGATACTCCTATCATTCGCGGTTCTGCACTTGGTGCTTTGAACGGTGTTGAAAAGTGGGTAAATAAGGTTATGGAACTCATGAACACTGTTGATGAGTGGATCCAGGAGCCTCCTCGCGCTACAGATAAACCATTCTTGATGCCAGTTGAGGATGTATTCTCAATCACAGGTCGTGGTACTGTTGCTACAGGTCGTATTGAGACTGGTATTATTAAGGTAGGTGATGAAGTTGAACTATTGGGTCTTGGTGAAGATAAGAAGTCAGTTGTAACTGGCGTTGAAATGTTCCGTAAGATTCTTGACGAAGGTATGGCCGGTGATAACGTTGGTTTGCTTCTTCGTGGTATTGATAAGGCTGAAATCAAGCGTGGTATGGTTCTTTGCCATCCAGGTCAGATCAAACCTTTCAAGAAGTTCAAGGCTTCTATCTATGTATTGAAGAAAGAAGAAGGTGGTCGTCATACTCCATTCGGAAACAAGTATCGTCCTCAGTTCTATCTTCGTACCATGGACTGTACTGGTGAAATCACTCTTCCAGAGGGTGTTGAAATGGTAATGCCTGGTGATAACGTTGAGATTAACGTAGAGCTTATCTACGCTGTCGCAATCAACCCAGGACTTCGTTTCGCTATCCGTGAAGGTGGTCGTACTGTAGGTTCAGGTCAGATTACAGAGATTCTCGAAGACTAATTCGAAACTCAAAATAAAATGACGTTCCCGTTTCGACGGGAACTTCATATACGGGAATAGCTCAGTTGGTAGAGCATCGGTCTCCAAAACCGAGGGTCGTGGGTTCAAGTCCTGCTTCCCGTGCTAATAAGAAGATAATATGTTTAAAAAGATAGTAAATTATTGCAAGGCTTGTTATGACGAGCTTGCGCATAAAACTACTTGGCCGACACGTGCCGAACTTACTCACAGTGCAATGGTTGTATTATCTGCTTCCCTTGTCATTGCTCTTGTGGTGTTCGCAATGGACAGTGTGTTTAGGTTTGTGATGAGTACAATCTATCCAAATTAATTTTTTTAGGAAAATGGCTGAAACAGGAAATAAATGGTATGTGCTTCGCGCTGTTAGTGGAAAAGAGGCTAAGTTGAAAGAATACATCGAAGCTGAAATGAAACACAACGAGTTGCTCAACACGCATGTCTCTCAGGTTTTAATACCAACAGAGAAACATGCTTCCTTGTGTAATGGCAAAAGAGTGGTTAAGGAGAAAATTTCTCTCCCTGGCTATATCTTTGTTGAGGCTAAGCTTGTTGGTGATGTTGCGCATACTTTGCGCTTTATCCCTAACTGTTTAGGTTTCCTTGGAGGATTAGATGAACCGTCACCCGTTCCACAGTCTGAAATCAACCGTATGCTCGGTACTGCCGAGGTAACAGAATTAGAGGATAACATTGATATCCCTTATACTGTTGACGAAATGGTAAAGGTTACAGATGGTCCATTCAGTGGCTTTAGCGGTGTTATCGAAGAGGTAAATGCTGATAAACACAAACTGAAAGTGATGGTTAAGATCTTCGGACGTAAAACTCCGCTAGAACTCGGTTTTATGCAAGTTGAAAAGGAAGGTTAGTCCTCGTTACGGAAGTTAACTGACCTTTATACAAATTTAATTTTTAATATTAACAAAAAAATGGCTAAAGAAGTTGCTGGTTTAATCAAATTACAGATTAAGGGTGGCGCTGCGAATCCTTCCCCACCAGTAGGTCCTGCATTGGGATCTAAGGGTATCAATATTATGGGATTCTGCAAGGAGTTTAACGCCCGTACCCAGGATAAGGCAGGTAAGATCCTACCTGTTGTTATTACTTACTATACAGACAAGTCATTTAGCTTCATAATCAAGACTCCTCCTGCAGCTGTTCAGTTGAAAGAGGTTGCTAAGATTAAGACTGCTTCATCTCAGCCTAATCGTCAAAAAGTTGCTTCTGTAACTTGGGAACAGATTAAGGGTATTGCTGAAGACAAAATGACAGACCTCAATTGTTTCACAGTTGAGTCTGCTATGAAGCTGATTGCTGGTACTGCTCGTAGTATGGGTATTACTGTAAAAGGGGACTTCCCTGGTGAATAATTTATAACTTCAATTAAAAAAATGAGTAAACTGACAAAAAATCAAAAATCAGTAGCTGAAAAGGTTGAAGCAGGGAAGGCATACACATTGAAAGAAGCTTCAGAACTTGTTAAGGAAATTACCACAACAAAGTTTGACGCGTCTCTGGATATTGATGTACGTCTGGGTGTAGACCCACGTAAGGCTAATCAGATGGTTCGCGGTGTTGTTTCACTGCCAAACGGAACTGGTAAGACTACTCGTGTGCTTGCTCTCTGTACTCCTGATCAGGAAGCTGCCGCTAAGGAAGCTGGTGCTGACTATGTTGGTCTTGATGAATATGTCGAGAAAATCAAAGGTGGTTGGACAGACATTGATGTCATCATTACTATGCCTTCATGTATGGGTAAGATTGGACCTATCGGACGTATCCTTGGTCCTCGTGGCTTGATGCCTAACCCTAAGAGTGGCACTGTAACAATGGACGTTGCTAAGGCAGTAAAAGAAGTAAAGCAAGGTAAAATAGACTTTAAGGTAGATAAGGCTGGTATTATCCATACTTCTATCGGTAAGGTTAATATGACTACTGAGCAGATTTATGGTAACGCAAAGGAATTTATCCTTACAGTTATCAAATTGAAACCTGCTGCTGCTAAAGGTACATATATTAAGAGTATCTTTATTTCTAGCACTATGAGTAAGGGTATCAAAATTGATCCTAAATCAGTTGAATCACTCTAAAAGTTTTGTACAATGAAGAAAGAAGTAAAAGATACTATTATTGTTGAACTTGGTAAGATGTTGGGTGAGTTCCCTCACTTCTATTTGGTAGATGTTACTGGATTGAATGCTGAGGCTACAAGTAATCTCCGTCGCAAGTGCTTCAAGAGTGAAATTAAGATGGTTGTTGTGAAGAATACTCTTCTTCACAAGGCTTTCGAGGCTTCAGATATTGATTTTGAGCCTTTGTATGTAGCACTTAAGGGTACTACAGCTGTAATGTTCACAAATACAGCTAATGTTCCTGCTAAGTTGCTAAAAGAATACGAAAAGGAAGAAATTCCTGCACTCAAGGCTGCTTATGTTGAGGAAAGCATCTATGTTGGTGTTGATAAACTCCCTGAGCTTGCAGCTCTTAAGAGCAAGAACGAAGTTATCGCAGAGATTATCTCTCTGTTGCAGTCTCCTGCAAAGAACGTTGTTTCAGCTCTTCAATCAGGCGCAAACACCATCCATGGTGTACTTACGACTTTAGGTGAGCGTCCTGAATAATTCTGATTGAACAGATATATTCAATTATTAGAGTCAAAAATATTATTTTTAACAAGAACAATTAAAATTTAGAATAAAATGGCAGACGTTAAAGCTATTGCAGAAGAATTAGTAAATCTTACTGTTAAAGAAGTAAATGAGTTGGCAACAGTCCTTAAGGACGAGTATGGTATTGAGCCTGCTGCAGCAGCTGTTGCTGTAGCTGCTGGTCCTGCTGCAGGTGGTGCAGCAGCAGCTGAGGAGAAGTCTTCTTTCGACGTAGTTCTCGTTGAGGTTGGCGCTACAAAGCTTCAGGTTGTTAAGGCAGTTAAAGAAGCTTGTGGCCTAGGTCTTAAGGAAGCTAAGGACATCGTAGACGGTGCTCCTGCTACTGTTAAGGAAGGCGTTGCTAAGGACGAGGCTGAGAACCTTAAGAAGGTTATCGAAGAGGCTGGTGCTAAGGTAGAGTTGAAGTAATTCAGAATTACATCTTTCATTAGAAATACGGTTAGGATCTTCCAAGTAGGTTGGTCCTAACCTTTTTGTGTCTTTTATACATAATTAGCCTTATTAGGCTGATAAAGCTTATAGCCCGGTAGGGCCAATTAAATATTACTTTATGACAAAAGTTGTTGATAACAGAGTAAATTTTGCCAGCGTGCATAATCCGCTACCATATCCGGATTTTCTCGATGTGCAGTTGAAGTCTTTCCGCGACTTCTTACAGTTGGACACTCCGCCTGAGGAACGCAAGAATGACGGTCTATATAAAGTTTTCGCAGAGAACTTCCCTATAACCGACACGCGTAATAATTTCGTTCTTGAGTTCTTGGATTACTTTATTGATCCGCCTAGATATTCTATTGATGAATGTCTTGAGCGTGGTCTGACATATAGTGTACCTTTGAAGGCTAAGATGAAACTGTACTGTACAGATCCTGATCATGAGGATTTTGGGACTTTTATTCAAGATGTATTCTTGGGTACTATCCCATATATGACACAGAATGGTACTTTTGTAATTAATGGTGCTGAACGTGTTGTAGTTTCACAGTTGCATCGTTCTCCAGGTGTTTTCTTTGGTCAGGGTGTGCATGCAAACGGTACTGTTCTTTATAGTGCCCGCATTATCCCATTTAAGGGTTCTTGGATTGAATTCGCTACTGACATTAATAATGTCATGTATGCTTATATTGACCGTAAGAAGAAATTACCTGTTACAACTCTTCTCCGTGCAATGGGCTATGAGCAGGATAAGGATATCCTGAAAATATTTGACCTTGCTGAGGAAGTTAAAGTTAACAAGAAAAATATTAAGGCAGCTATTGGTCGCAAACTTGCGGCTCGTGTATTGAAGAGCTGGAACGAAGATTTCGTTGATGAGGATACTGGTGAGGTAGTTTCTATTGAGCGCAATGAAGTTATCATGGAGCGTGAGACAGAACTTACCGAGGACAATATTGATGAAATTCTTGAGAGTGGTGCTTCATCTATCTTGCTTCACAAGGACGAAGAGGCTGCTAACAAGTATACTATCATCTTTAATACATTAGCAAAGGATCCTAGTAACTCAGAAAAAGAGGCTGTAAATTATATCTACCGCCAGTTGCGTAATGCAGATCCTGCTGATGATGCAAGTGCTCGTGAAGTATTCCAGAACTTGTTCTTCTCTGATAAGCGTTATGATCTTGGTGAGGTTGGTCGCTACCGAATCAACAAGAAGCTTGGTCTTACTACAGACATGGATACACGTGTTTTGACCAAGGATGATATTATTGAGATTATTAAGTATCTTATCCAGTTGGTTAATTCTAATGCAACTGTTGATGATATTGACCACTTGAGTAACCGCCGTGTACGCACAGTTGGTGAACAATTGGCTAATCAGTTTGCTATTGGTCTTGCACGTATGAGCCGCACAATCCGTGAGCGTATGAATGTACGCGATAACGAGGTGTTCACTCCTACTGACTTGATTAACGCTAAGACAATATCAAGCGTTATAAATTCTTTCTTTGGAACTAACCCTCTAAGTCAGTTCATGGACCAGACTAACCCACTTGCTGAGGTTACTCACAAGCGTCGTTTGTCAGCTTTAGGTCCTGGCGGTCTTTCTCGTGAACGCGCAGGATTTGAGGTTCGTGATGTGCATTACACTCACTACGGTCGTCTTTGTCCTATTGAGAGTCCTGAAGGACCTAACATCGGACTTATTTCTTCTTTATGTATATATGCTAAGATAAACGA
This sequence comes from Prevotella herbatica, assembly GCF_017347605.1. Classification (NCBI taxonomy): domain Bacteria; kingdom Pseudomonadati; phylum Bacteroidota; class Bacteroidia; order Bacteroidales; family Prevotellaceae; genus Prevotella; species Prevotella herbatica. The sequence continues at coordinate 1,161,888 of NZ_AP024484.1, read as the reverse complement.
TCTAGGATTTATTATCACTCCTTATAGAACAGTTACTGATGCTAAGGTTGATATGAAGAACGAAGATGTTATTTATCTTACAGCCGAGGAAGAAGAAGAGAAAATTATTGGTCAGGGTAATGCTCCTCTAACTGTAGATGGCGCATTTATAAAAGATACTGTTAAGTGTCGTCAGGATGCTGACTATCCTGTTGTTTCACCTGACCAGATTGACTTGGTGGATGTTTCTCCACAGCAGATAGCTTCTGTTTCTGCATCACTTATTCCATTCTTGGAGCATGATGACGGACACCGTGCGCTGATGGGTTGTAATATGATGCGTCAGGCTGTTCCACTTATTCATAATGATGCTCCTATCGTTGGTACAGGTCTTGAAAAGCAGGTTTGCGAAGATTCACGTACAATGATTACTGCTGAAGGTGATGGTGTTATTGAATATGTAGACGCAACAACGATTCGTATTCTTTACGATCGTACAGAAGAAGAAGAATTTGTTAGTTTTGAGCCTGTTCTTAAGGAATATCGTATTCCTAAGTTCCGCCGTACTAACCAAAATATGACAATCGACCTTCGTCCTATTTGTAGTAAGGGACAGCGTGTTAAGGCTGGTGATATTCTTACAGAAGGTTATGCTACAGAAAATGGTGAATTAGCACTAGGTCGCAACTTACTTGTTGCTTATATTCCTTGGAAGGGATATAACTATGAGGATGCTGTTGTTATCTCTGAACGTATGGTTCGTGATGACGTGTTGACATCTGTACATGTAGATGAATATTCTCTTGATGTACGTGAGACAAAGCGTGGTGTTGAGGAATTCACTTCAGATATTCCAAATGTAAGCGAAGAAGCTACAAAGGATCTTGATGATAATGGTGTAATTCGTGTTGGTGCTCGTGTTGAGCCAGGCGATATCCTTATCGGTAAGATCTCACCTAAGGGTGAGAGTGATCCTTCTCCAGAAGAGAAGTTGCTTCGTGCTATTTTCGGTGACAAGGCTGGTGATGTTAAGGATTCTTCTTTGAAAGCTAATCCTTCATTGAGCGGTGTCGTTATTGATAAAAAGTTGTTCTCTCGCGCTGTAAAGACTCGTGAGTCAAAGAAGCAGGATAAGATGATCCTTGCAAAGATTGATGAAGAGTATGAGGCAAAGAATGATGACTTGAAAGATATCTTAGTAGACAAATTGATGACTCTTACTGAAGGTAAGATTTGTCAGGGTGTTAAAGATTATACTGATGCTGAAATCATTACAAAGGGTAGTAAGTTCACTAAGACTTCACTTAAAAACCTTGAGTATGATGGAATTCAAAGCAATAACTGGACTGAAGACGAACATACTAATGGTTTGATTCAAATGCTTATCATGAACTATATACGTAAGTATAAACTTCTTGATGCAGAGATGAAACGTAAGAAGTTCGCTATTTCTATTGGTGATGAACTTCCTTCAGGTATTCTTCAGATGGCAAAGGTTTATGTAGCTAAGAAGCGTAAAATTCAGGTTGGTGATAAACTTGCCGGTCGACACGGTAACAAGGGTATCGTTTCTAAGGTTGTACGTACAGAGGATATGCCATTTATGGCTGACGGACGTCCTGTTGACTTGGTACTAAACCCAATGGGTGTGCCTTCTCGTATGAACTTGGGACAGATATTCGAGGCTATTCTTGGTGCTGCTGGACAAAAGTTGGGATGCAAGTTTGCTACCCCTATCTTTGATGGTGCTAAACTTGCCGACTTGAAGGAATGGACAGATAAGGCTGGACTGCCAAATCTATGTTCAACATATCTTTATGACGGTGAAACCGGTGAGAAGTTTGACCAGCCTGCAACTGTAGGTGTAACTTACTTCTTGAAACTCGGACACATGGTTGAGGATAAGATGCATGCTCGTTCTATCGGTCCTTACTCTCTTATTACTCAGCAACCACTTGGTGGTAAGGCTCAGTTCGGAGGTCAGCGTTTTGGAGAAATGGAGGTTTGGGCTATTGAGGCATTTGGTGCTAGCCATGTTCTTCAGGAAATCCTTACTCTTAAGTCTGATGACACTGTTGGTCGTAGCAAGGCTTATGAGGCAATTGTCAAGGGAGATCCTATGCCAACTCCTGGTATTCCAGAGTCACTGAACGTGTTGCTGCACGAACTCCGTGGTCTTGGTTTAAGTATCAAACTCGATTAATGTGAACACCCTAATCAAAAGATAAATATGGCTTTTAAGAAAGATACAAAAGTTAAAAATAATTTTACGAAGATTACTATAGGTCTTGCCTCTCCTGAGGAGATCTTGGAAAATTCGTATGGCGAGGTTACAAAACCTGAAACCATTAATTATCGCACATATAAGCCTGAACGTGACGGTCTATTCTGTGAGCGTATTTTTGGTCCTACCCGTGATTATGAATGTGCCTGCGGTAAGTACAAGCGTATTCGTTATAAAGGTATCGTATGTGATCGATGTGGTGTAGAGGTAACTGAGAAAAAGGTTCGTCGTGAACGTTCGGGACATATTGAACTCGTTGTCCCAGTTGCTCATATCTGGTATTTCCGTTCTTTACCTAACAAAATAGGTTATCTGTTGGGACTTCCAACAAAGAAACTTGATGCTGTGGTATACTACGAAAAGTATATCGTTATCAAGGCTGGTGCCATGGAGGGAAGGAAGGATGCTGATGGTTTGGAACTTAACGGTTCTCACAAGATGGACCTCCTTTCTGAGGATGAATATCTTGATATCCTTGACAATAAAATAGATCCTAACAATGACTATCTTGATGATAGCGACCCTAATAAGTTTATCGCTAAAATGGGTGCTGAAGCAATTTATGATTTGCTAGTTAATATAGATCTTGACGGTTTGAGCTATGAATTACGTGACCGTGCTAACAATGATGGTAGCCAGCAGCGTAAGACAGAGGCTTTGAAGCGTCTACAGGTTGTTGAGGCATTCCGTGCATCAAGGGATTTCAATAAACCAGAGTGGATGATAATGAAGATTATCCCAGTAACTCCTCCTGAGTTGCGTCCACTTGTACCACTTGATGGTGGTAGATTTGCTACATCTGACCTTAACGACTTATATCGTCGTGTCATTATACGTAACAATCGTCTTAAGAGACTTATGGAAATTAAGGCTCCTGAGGTTATCTTGCGTAATGAGAAACGTATGCTTCAGGAAGCTGTCGATTCTTTGTTTGACAATTCACGTAAGTCTTCAGCTGTTAAGAGTGAAAGCAATCGTCCTTTGAAGTCACTTTCTGATTCACTGAAAGGTAAACAGGGACGTTTCCGTCAGAACTTACTTGGTAAGCGTGTTGACTATTCTGCACGTTCTGTAATCGTTGTAGGTCCTGAATTGAAAATGGGCGAGTGCGGTCTTCCAAAATTAATGGCAGCCGAACTATATAAGCCATTTATTATACGTAAGCTTATTGAGCGTGGTATAGTAAAGACTGTAAAGAGTGCAAAGAAGATTGTTGATCGTCGTGAACCAGTTATTTGGGATATCCTTGAAAATGTAATGAAGGGACACCCTGTAATGCTTAACCGTGCGCCGACACTTCACCGTCTTGGTATTCAGGCTTTCCAGCCAAAACTTATTGAAGGTAAAGCTATCCAGCTTCATCCACTTGCATGTACTGCTTTCAACGCTGACTTTGATGGTGACCAGATGGCTGTCCATCTTCCATTAAGTAATGAGGCTGTACTGGAGGCACAGATTCTTATGCTGCAAAGCCATAATATTCTGAACCCAGCAAATGGTGCCCCTATCACAGTACCTTCACAGGATATGGTGCTTGGTTTGTATTACATTACAAAGATACGTCCAGGTGCTAAGGGAGAGGGACTTAATTTCTACGGATCAGAAGAGGCTATGATTGCCAATAACGAGGGACGTTGTGAACTGCATGCACGTGTTAAGTGTATAGTTGATGATGTCGTTGATGGCAAACCAGTTCGTCATATGGTTGAAACATCTGTTGGACGTGTTATCGTAAATCAGATTATTCCTGATGAAGTAGGTTTCTTTAATGATATTATTTCAAAGAAAACACTTCGTGGCATCATTTCTGATGTTATCAAGGCTGTTGGTATGGCTCGTGCTTGTTCTTTCCTTGATGGAATCAAGAACTTGGGTTACCGTATGTCTTATGTTGCTGGTCTTTCATTTAACTTGGATGATATTATCATACCAGAGGAGAAGGCTGACATTGTAGGTAAGGGTCAGGAAGAGGTCGATCAGATAAAGGCAAACTATGAAATGGGTTTCATCACTGATACTGAGCGTTATAATCAGGTAATTGATGCATGGACTCACGTAAATAATGACCTTGGTAATGTCTTGATGAAAGAGATGACTGAGGCTGATCAGGGATTCAATGCTGTATACATGATGCTTGATTCTGGAGCCCGTGGTTCTAAAGACCAGATTAAGCAGCTTTCAGGTATGCGTGGTCTTATGGCAAAGCCTCAAAAGGCTGGTGCTGAAGGACAGCAGATTATTGAAAACCCAATTCTTTCTAACTTCAAGGAAGGTATGTCTGTGTTGGAGTACTTCATCTCTTCACATGGTGCTCGTAAGGGTCTTGCTGATACCGCTATGAAGACTGCCGATGCTGGATATCTGACTCGTCGTCTTGTTGACGTCTCTCATGATGTTATTATCACAGAGGAAGATTGTGGTACACTTCGTGGTCTTGAATGTCGTGCCCTAAAGAATGGTGACGAAATAATTTCTACATTGTATGAACGTATTCTTGGACGTGTTTCTGTTCATGATATTGTTCTTCCTACAACTGGTGAGATTATAGTTCATGCTGGTGAGGAAATCAATGAGGCTAAAGCTAAAATAATTGACGAGTCTCCAATTGAAATGGTTGAAATCCGTTCAGTTCTTACTTGTGAAAGCAAGCATGGTGTATGTATGAAGTGTTACGGACGTAACCTTGCTACTGCAAGAATGGTTCAGTTAGGTGAGGCTGTCGGCGTTATCGCTGCTCAGGCTATCGGTGAACCTGGTACACAGCTTACACTTCGTACTTTCCACGCTGGTGGTGTTGCTGGTAACGCAGCAGCAAATGCAAGTATTGTGGCAAAGAATGATTGTAAAGTAGAATTTGATGAAATTCGTACTGTTCCATTCAAGAACGAGGACGATAAGGATTGCAAAATGGTTGTAAGCCGTCTTGCTGAAATTCGTTTCATCGATCCAAATACAAATATAGTACTTAGTACTCTTAATGTTCCTTACGGTTCTTCACTTTATTTCGGTCAGGGTGACTTGGTAAAGAAGGGTGATCTAATTGCAAAATGGGATCCATTTAATGCCGTCATCGTTACTGAGTATGCAGGTACGTTGAGATTCAATGACGTCATCGAAGGTATAACCTTCCATGCTGAAACCGACGATACAACCGGTTTGACAGAAAAGATTATTACAGATTCTAAGGACCGTTCAAAGGTTCCTACATGTGATATTCTTGATGCTGCTGGTAATGTTGTTGGAACATATAACTTCCCTGTTGGTGGTCACGTTGTTATTGAAGATGGTGCAACAGTTAATACTGGTGAGACTATCGTTAAGATTCCACGTGCAGTAGGTGGTGCTGGTGATATCACTGGTGGTCTGCCTCGTGTAACAGAGTTGTTCGAGGCTCGTAATCCTTCTAACCCAGCTGTCGTTTCTGAAATTGATGGTGAAGTAACAATGGGTAAGGTTAAGAGAGGTAACCGCGAGATTATCGTAACTTCAAAGACTGGTGATCAAAAGAAATATCTAGTATCATTGTCTAAGCAGATTCTTGTTCAGGAACATGATGCTGTTCGTGCTGGCACACCTCTTTCTGATGGTGTTACCACTCCTGGTGATATCCTTGCAATTAAGGGTCCTACTTCAGTGCAGGAATATATCGTGAATGAGGTTCAGGACGTTTATCGTCTACAAGGTGTTAAGATTAATGATAAGCACTTTGAAATTATCGTTCGCCAGATGATGCGTAAGGTTCGTATAGATGATCCAGGTGACACAACATTCTTGGAGCAGGAATTGGTTGATAAATTGGATTTCGCAGAAGAGAATGATCGTATTTGGGGTAAGAAAGTTATCACAGATGCTGGTGATTCTGATATTATGAAACCAGGTCAGATTGTTACTGCACGTAAGTTGCGTGACGAGAACTCTTCTCTGAAACGCCGCGATCTCAAACTCGTTCAGGTGCGTGATGCTGTTCCTGCAACATCTACTCAGATTCTGCAGGGTATTACTCGTGCCGCTCTTGCTACTAAGAGCTTTATGAGTGCTGCTTCTTTCCAGGAAACAACTAAGGTTCTTAATGAGGCTGCAATTCGTGGTAAGCAGGATAAGCTTGAAGGTATGAAAGAAAATGTTATTTGTGGACATTTAATACCAGCAGGTACTGGACTTCGCCAATGGGATAAACTTGTTGTCGGTTCAAAAGAAGAGTATGAGCGTATGCAAGCTAATCGTAAAAATGTTCTTGACTTCGCTGAACACGGAGTTGTTACAGAATAATAACGATATACATTATTATAATAGAGTAGGCAGCATTTCTTGTTGCCTACTCTTTTTTATTATATAAGGTTATTACTGTTCCGCAAAAAAAACATGCAATGAGTCTGTATTGGGTTTATATCAATTCGTAACAATATATATCCAAGTGCATAGATTTGAATTTTGTACAGTTTGGCTGTCTTACCAGCGTTTTTTGTGTTGTTTAGCTACGAAGCTACGGCATGTCTCGCAAAGCTTGTAAACATTGGGAGTAACGAAACGTAGCTTGCTGGATTCAACTACGTTAAGCTACGTTCTAGCTACGTCAACTTGTGCCTTTTTAAGAATGAAATGTATTCTATGAGTGAAATTGTCAAAGAACCGTTAGCTGTATCTGAGAAACTGAGGATATTTACATAGATTCAGTAAACGAAAGCAGGATTTTCAAGCTTGTTTAAATGTTCTGCCGAATTCCGCTGAATTCTCGGCAAAGATACTTCAAGATTTTTATCCATGCAATGAAATCAAGTTTGAGCTGTTAGCCAAAGTTTCAATTACTGGTACTACACAGACTCTAATACGCGCGCGCACGCACACTCTGGACTTTTCTGAAAAACAAGTGTCGAAGTCTCTATTCGTTCAACATCAATTTGTTAGACTTCTTTTCGAACCGAATTAAGTGTTGGTTATTCGCCGATGAAATCTAGACAAAGATTTTCCTTATTTTGCATTGCACGTGAACTTCACAAAGTTTGTCGTTGCGTTTTACGATGTTTTACGATGCGTTTTGCGTTATATTGCATTGCGTTTTACGATGTGTTGGAAGGTGAAATAACGTAAAACGCAATGCGTTTCTATATAGAAACGCATGCAAAATTTGATATTTCACCGTCACCTTATATCAGTCAATTAGGTTGATAATATATTGATATTCACAATGTTGTCACTTCGACACTTATGTTTTAAAACTCCTGAGTGTGCGCATGTGCGCGCGTACATTATATACAGAAATACACAACGTAGCTAAAACGTAGCTCATCGCAGCTAAATTGGGCTAGCGATCTCTCGTTAACCCCTCTGTTTATAGGCTTTGCGAGAGATGCCGTAGCTTCGTAGCTAAACAATACAAAAAACGCTGGTAAGACAGCCAAACTGTACAAAAATTAAATTGTTATAGAGAAATCTAGGCTCCCAATATCTATTTTGTCACTTGCTACACTAGAAGCTAATCGTTTTAAGTTGACACTAGAGTTAATTTTTAGTATACACATTTGATGAGGAATATAAATACTCAAGCAAAAAATATCATTCCATAAACTATAATTAGTATTATACTATTGCCAATAAGTATTTAATTATTTTGTTTGTTTTCTTGTGTGTGCGAAAGTTTTTACGTACCTTTGTATATATATAATAAACCTTTAGATTAGTAATAGTTATGGAAGATAATAAAAATCAGAATCAAGGACTACAAATCGAATTAAAACCAGAAATAGCAAAGGGTGTTTATGCTAATTTAGCGCTTATAACACATTCAAGCTCAGACTTTATTCTTGACTTTGCTAGTATATTGCCGGGACTCCCTAAACCAGAGATAAACTCTCGTGTAATAATGGCTCCGGAGCATGCTAAGCGTTTGCTTCAGGCCTTGCAGGAAAATGTGTATAAGTATGAGCAGCAATTTGGTAAAATTGTTATACCAGAACAACAATCAGGTATTATAGCTCCCTTTGATTTACCTAAAAAAGAGTCATAGATTAATATCGTTTTTAAAATAAATGTTAATAAAGTCTATATCTTGCTAATTTTGACAAGATATAGACTTTTCGCATTCTTTATAATTAGGTAATTCAAAGTTTTGTTCGTACCTTTGCAGCCCGAAATGGGCATGTTTCAATGCCTAGTTCTATGTTGAATGACAATAATAAAATAAATATATAAATTAAAAAAGTAAAATTATGCCTACTATTTCACAGTTAGTAAGAAAAGGCAGAAAGGTGATTGTTGACAAGAGCAAGTCACCGGCTTTGGACAACTGTCCTCAGCGCCGCGGTGTTTGTGTTCGTGTTTACACCACAACACCTAAGAAGCCTAATTCAGCAATGCGTAAGGTTGCACGTGTACGTTTGACAAACCAGAAGGAAGTAAACTCTTACATTCCAGGAGAAGGACACAACCTTCAGGAGCACTCAATCGTTCTTGTACGTGGTGGTCGTGTAAAGGACCTTCCTGGTGTACGTTATCACATCGTTCGTGGTACTCTTGATACTGCAGGTGTTGCTAATCGTACTCAGCGTCGTTCTAAGTATGGTGCTAAGCGTCCAAAGGCAGCTAAGAAGTAATTCTGAAATTAAAGAAATTTTTATCCGTTTTGCTGGAGATATTGTTAATAACAGGTTGAGTAAATGCTCGGGAGCGAGCATTGAAGAACACTAAGAAACAGCCCCATGCAGAATTTATTTTTCAAACAAAATGAGAAAAGCAAAACCAAAGAAACGTGTGATCCTTCCGGATCCAGTTTACAATGACCAAAAGGTCTCAAAGTTCGTTAATCATTTGATGTATGATGGTAAAAAGAATACATCTTATGAAATCTTTTACAAGGCTCTTGATACAGTAAAGGATAAGATGGCAAAAGAAGAGAAGCCAGCTCTTGAAATATGGAAGCAGGCTCTTGATAACATCACTCCTCAGGTTGAGGTAAAAAGCCGCCGTATTGGTGGTGCTACATTCCAGGTACCAACAGAAATACGCCAAGACCGTAAGGAAAGTATTTCAATGAAGAACCTAATCCAGTTTGCACGTAAGCGTGGTGGTAAGTCAATGGCTGAGAAATTGGCTGCTGAAATTATGGACGCTTATAACAATCAGGGTGGCGCATTTAAGCGTAAGGAAGATATGCACCGTATGGCTGAAGCTAACCGTGCATTCGCTCATTTCAGATTCTAATCATATAAAGGTAAAAAGAAAATGGCAAATCGCGATTTACATTTAACTCGTAACATCGGTATTATGGCTCACATTGATGCGGGTAAGACAACAACGTCTGAACGTATCTTGTTTTACACTGGTAAAACTCATAAAATTGGTGAAGTTCATGATGGTGCGGCTACAATGGACTGGATGGCTCAGGAGCAGGAGCGTGGTATAACTATTACTTCTGCGGCTACCACTTGTAACTGGAATTACGAAAATAACTCATACAAGATTAACTTGATTGATACTCCGGGACACGTTGACTTTACCGCTGAGGTAGAACGTTCTCTTCGTGTACTTGATGGTGCTGTTGCTACATATTCTGCTGCTGATGGTGTTCAACCTCAGTCAGAGACTGTTTGGCGTCAGGCTGACAAATACAACGTTCCTCGTATCGGTTATGTTAATAAGATGGACCGTTCTGGTGCTGATTTCTATGAAACAGTTCGCCAGATGAAGACTGTTCTTGGTGCAAACCCTTGCCCAATTCAGATTCCTATCGGTGCTGAAGAGAACTTCAAAGGTGTTGTAGATCTTATCACCATGAAGGCTATTCTTTGGCATGACGAGACAATGGGTGCAGAGTATGATGTAGAAGAAATACCTGCAGAACTTGTTGACGAGGCTACCGAATGGCACGACAAGATGATAGAGAATGCAGCTAATTTTGATGATGATGTTATGGAACTTTACCTTGATGGTAAAGAAGTTCCTGCAGATAAGTTGATTGCTGCTATCCGTAAGGGCACCATCTCAATGGAGCTTACTCCTATGCTTCTTGGTTCTTCATATAAGAACAAGGGTGTACAGCCACTTCTTGATTATATTTGTGCATTTTTGCCTTCTCCACTTGACACAGAAGCTATTATCGGTACAAACCCTGATACAGAAGAAGAAGAGGGTCGTAAACCAACAGAGGATGCTCCAACATCAGCTCTTGCGTTTAAGATTGCTACCGATCCATTCATGGGACGTCTAGTTTTCTTCCGTGTATATTCAGGTAAAATTGCTGCAGGTTCATATGTATACAATCCTCGTTCTGGTAAGCGTGAGCGTATCAGTCGTTTGTTCCAGATGAACTCAAAGCAGGAAATTCCAATGGAGTCTATTGACGCTGGTGATATCGGCGCAGGTGTAGGTTTCAAGGATATTCGTACTGGTGATACTCTTTGCGATGAGGATCATCCTATAGTTCTTGAGTCAATGACATTCCCTGATACAGTTATCTCTGTTGCTGTTGAACCAAAGAGCCAGGCTGACGTTGCTAAGATGGATACTGGTCTTGCTAAACTTGCAGAAGAGGACCCAACATTTACTGTTCGTACTGATGAGCAGAGCGGTCAGACTATCATTTCTGGTATGGGTGAACTTCACCTTGATATCATTATTGACCGTCTTAAGCGTGAGTTCAAGGTTGAATGTAATCAGGGTAAGCCACAGGTTAATTATAAGGAAGCTATTACTCGCACAGCCCAAAGCCGTGAAACTTATAAGAAGCAGTCTGGTGGTCGTGGTAAGTTCGCTTGTATCGATGTTACTATTGGTCCTAAGGACGAGGATTATAAGGAAGGCGATTTGCAATTCGTTAATGCTGTAAAGGGAGGTAATGTTCCTAAGGAATTCATACCATCTGTACAGAAAGGATTTGCTGATTGTTTGTCTAATGGTGTTCTTGGTGGTTTCCCAATGACTGGTCTTAAGGTTACTCTTTCTGATGGTAGCTTCCACCCAGTTGACTCTGATCAGTTGTCTTTCGAACTAGTTGCTCATCAGGCATTCAAAGTTCTTTGCCCTAAGGCTGGTCCTGTTCTAATGGAACCAATTATGAAGGTAGAGGTTGTTACTCCTGAAGAGAACATGGGTGATGTTATTGGTGACTTGAATAAGCGTCGTGGTCTCGTTCAGGGTATGGAAGAGGCTCGTAGTGGTGCACGTATCGTTAAGGCTATGGTTCCATTGGCTGAAATGTTCGGTTATGTAACAGCTTTGCGTACTATCACTTCAGGTCGTGCTACTTCTTCAATGGAGTACGATCATCACTCACCTGTATCTACAACAATAGCTAAGTCTGTCCTTGAGGAAGTTCATGGACACTCAGAACTACTGTAAAGAATATTAAAGTCAGGGGAGAGTTGCTTAGCGAATGACTCTTAAGCGATGATTCCCTTACTTCTTTATTTATACATTTATAATTAAATTAAACAATGAGTCAGAAAATTAGAATTAAGCTGAAGTCTTATGATCACATGTTGGTTGATAAGTCAGCTGAAAAGATTGTGAAGGCTGTAAAGGCTACGGGCGCTATTGTTAGCGGTCCTATTCCATTGCCAACCCACAAGCGTATCTACACAGTAAACCGTAGTACTTTCGTTAATAAGAAAGCTCGTGAGCAATTCCAGCTCTCAGATTTCAAGCGTCTTATTGATATCTATAGTTCTACAGCAAAAACTGTTGATGCCTTGATGAAACTAGACTTGCCATCAGGTGTAGAAGTTGAAATTAAGGTCTAATTTTATTAAGTTTAGTATTAATCTTTTAAATTTTTATTGAAATGCCAGGATTAATTGGAAAAAAAATCGGAATGACATCCGTTTTCAGCGCCGACGGTAAGAATGTACCGTGCACTGTTATCGAAGCTGGTCCTTGTGTTGTAACCCAAATCAAATCTGAAGAAAAAGATGGTTACAAAGCTGTTCAATTAGGTTACGGAGAAGCTAAGGAGAGTCGTACTTCTAAGCCAATGATGGGAACCTTTAAGAAAGCTGACACAACACCAAAGAAGCACTTGGCCGAGTTCAAGTTTGACGAGGAACATAACCTCGGCGATACTATTACTGTTGAACTTTTCGCTGATGCTAAGTTTGTAGACATCGTTGGAACCTCTAAAGGTAAAGGTTTCCAGGGTGTTGTTAAGCGCCACGGTTTTGCTGGTGTAGGCCAAAGTACTCACGGTCAGGATGACCGCGCTCGTAAACCGGGATCTATTGGTGCTTGTTCTTATCCTGCAAAGGTGTTTAAGGGCATGCGCATGGGTGGTCAAATGGGTGGTGACCGTGTTACTACTCAGAATCTCCAGGTGTTAAAGATAATTCCAGAGCATAACCTTCTTCTTGTAAAGGGTTCTGTTGCTGGATGTAATGGTTCAACCGTTTTAATCAATAAGTAATGGAAGTTAGCGTTTTAAATATAAATGGTCAGGAGACCGGAAGAAAGGTAACTCTTAATGAGGCTATCTTCGGAATTGAACCTAACGATCACGTTCTTTATCTTGATGTAAAACAATATCTTGCACAACAGCGTCAGGGTACTGCAAAATCTAAGGAAAGAAGTGAAATAAGTGGTTCTACTCGCAAACTTGGTCGCCAGAAAGGTGGCGGTGGTGCTCGTCGTGGTGATATTAACTCACCAATTTTAGTTGGTGGTGGTCGTGTTTTCGGCCCTAAGCCACGTAATTATGACTTTAAATTGAACAAGAAAGTAAAAGTTCTTGCTCGTAAGTCTGCGCTCTCATATAAGGCTCAGGAAAGTGCTATTGTTGTTGTCGAAGACTTCAACTTTGAGGCTCCGAAAACTAAAGATTTTGTAAATTTTGCTAAAAATCTTAAAGTTGAAGACAAGAAGGCACTTGTTGTTTTGCCAGAAGTTAATAAAAACGTATATTTGTCTGCTCGTAACTTGAAGCGTGCTAATGTAATGACTGCTTCAACGCTCAATTCGTATAAAGTTTTGAATGCTGATGTCTTGGTTATAACAGAAAGCTCTCTAAAGGCTATTGACGGTATCTTAACAAAGTAAAAAAGGAGAATTAGAATATGGCATTTATTATAAAACCATTGGTTACTGAAAAGCAGACCAATATCACGGAGAAGAACGCTAGCCGTTATGGCTTCATCGTTCGCCCTGAGGCTAATAAACTCCAAATTAAGAAAGAGGTCGAGGGTCTGTATAATGTTACAGTAGTAGATGTGAACACTCTTCGTTACGCCGGAAAGCGTTCTAGCCGCTTTACAAAGGCAGGACTCGTTAAGGGTCAGAAGAATGCGTTCAAAAAAGCAATCGTCACTGTAAAGGATGGCGATACAATTGATTTTTACAGCAATATTTAAATAAAAAATGGCAGTACGTAAATTAAACCCGGTTACACCGGGACAAAGACACAAAGTTATTGGCACGTTCGAGGATATTACTGCATCCGTGCCAGAGAAGTCTCTCGTTTACGGCAAACGTTCTACTGGTGGTCGAAACAACACTGGTAAGATGACCGTTCGCTATGTTGGTGGTGGCCATAAGCAGAAGTTTCGTCTTGTAGACTTTAAACGTGAGAAAGATGGTGTTCCAGCTGTAGTTAAGACAATAGAGTATGATCCAAATAGATCAGCTCGTATTGCTCTTCTTTATTATGCAGATGGTGAAAAACGTTACATTATTGCTCCTAATGGACTGCAGGTAGGTACTACTCTGATGTCTGGTGCAGATGCTGCTCCAGAGATTGGTAATGCTCTTCCTCTTGCTAACATTCCTGTCGGTACAGTAATTCATAATATTGAATTACGTCCAGGACAGGGTGCATTGCTAGTTCGTTCGGCTGGTAATTTTGCTCAGTTGACTTCTCGTGAGGGCAGTTATTGTGTTATTAAGCTCCCTTCTGGTGAAACACGCCAGATTTTGAGTGCTTGTAAAGCTACTATTGGTAGTGTTGGTAATTCTGACCACGCATTGGAACAGTCTGGTAAGGCTGGTCGCTCTCGTTGGTTAGGTCGTCGCCCACATAACCGTGGTGTTGTTATGAACCCTGTTGATCACCCTATGGGTGGTGGTGAAGGTCGTCAGAGCGGTGGTCATCCACGTTCTCGTAAGGGTCTTTACGCAAAGGGTCTTAAGACTCGTGCACCTAAGAAGCTTTCTAGCAAGTATATTATCGAAAGAGCTAACAAAAAATAAAGAGTAAATTATGAGTCGTTCATTAAAAAAAGGTCCATACATAAACGTATCACTTGAAAAGAAAGTTCTCGCTATGAACGAGAGCGGTAAGGCGAGTGTTGTTAAAACATGGGCTAGAGCATCAATGATTTCCCCTGATTTTGTGGGACACACTGTTGCAGTTCATAACGGAAACAAATTTATCCCTGTTTACATTACTGAGAACATGGTAGGTCACAAGCTCGGTGAGTTTGCTCCTACACGTCGTTTCGGCGGACACTCTGGTAATAATAGGAAGTAAGCGGGTTTAAACCATTTAACAAATTAGAATAAATAATGGGAGCAAGAAAACATATCGCAGCTGAAAAATTAAAGGAAGCTCGCAAAAATTTGTACTTCGCTAAGCTCAAAGGCGTTCCTTCTTCTCCACGTAAAATGCGCTACGTAGTAGACATGATTCGTGGTATGGAAGTTAACCGCGCTCTCGGAGTACTTAAGTTCTCTAAGAAGCAGGCTGCTGCAGACGTTGAGAAGCTGCTGCGCTCAGCAATTGCTAACTGGGAGAATAAAAATGACCGTAAGGCTGAAGATGGTGAACTATATATTAGTAAGGTCTTCGTTGACGGAGGTGTTACTATGAAACGTATGAGACCTGCACCACAGGGTCGTGGTTTTAGAATCCGTAAGCGTTCTAATCACGTCACCTTGTTTGTAGAAGCCAAAACTAACGACGAAAATAATAAATAGAATGGGACAGAAAGTTAATCCAATAAGCAACCGACTTGGTATTATCCGTGGTTGGGATTCAAATTGGTTTGGTGGCAAGAACTTCGGAGATAACCTCGTTGAGGATCGTAAAATCCGTAAGTATCTTAATGAGCGCCTAGCTAAGGCTAGCGTTTCTCGCATTGTCATTGAGCGTACACTGAAACTCGTCACCATCACTATTTGTACAGCCCGTCCGGGTATCGTCATTGGTAAAGGTGGTCAGGATGTTGATAAACTTAAGGAAGAGTTGAAGAAACTCTATAATAAGGATATCCAAATTAACATCTTTGAAGTTAAGAGACCAGAGCTAGATGCAAACATTGTTGGTAATAGCATAGCACGTCAGGTTGAAGGTAAAATCTCTTACCGTCGTGCAATTAAAATGGCTGTTCAAAATACAATGCGTGCAGGAGCAGAAGGTATAAAGGTTCAAATTACAGGTCGTCTGAACGGAGCTGAAATGGCTCGTAAGGAAATGTTCAAGGAGGGTCGTACCCCATTGCATACTTTCCGCGCAGACATCGATTACTGTCAGGCAGAAGCCCTCACTAAGGTTGGTCTTCTGGGTATTAAGGTTTGGATTTGCCGTGGAGAAATTTATGGCAAGCGTGACTTAACACCTAACTTTACTCAGGAGAAGCAAAATGGTGGCCGTTCTAATGGTGGCCGTAATGGTCGTGGCGGTAATCGTAAGAGAAACAATAACCGTTAAAAGTAGAAGCTATCATGTTACAGCCAAAAAGAGTAAAATATAGAAGACCTCAAGATGGTCGCGGTAATAAAGGTAACGCGCACAGAGGTACACAATTGGCTTTTGGTTCGTTTGGTATCAAGACTCTTGAGCCAAAGTGGATTAATAGTCGTCAGATAGAGGCAGCTCGTGTAGCTGTAAACCGCTATATGAATCGTCAGGGACAGGTTTGGATAAGAATCTTCCCTGATAAACCAATCACTCGTAAACCTGCTGATGTCCGTATGGGTAAAGGTAAGGGAGATCCTGCTGGATGGGTTGCACCAGTAACACCGGGACGTATCCTCTTTGAAGTAGAGGGAGTTTCTTTTGATATTGCTAAAGAGGCGCTTCGCCTTGCTGCTCAGAAGCTTCCTGTCAAGACAAAGTTTGTTGTTAGACGTGATTTCGATAAAAACGCTTAAACTATGAAGATTAAAGAATTAAAAGAACTTGATGTCAAGGGATTGGCAGAAAAGTTGGAGACATCAAAGGCAAAACTCAATCAAATGAAGTTGAACCATTCAATAGCTCCTCTTGAGAATCCATCACAGATTAAGGTTGCTCGTCGCGACATCGCACGTATAGAAACAGAACTTCGTCAGAGAGAACTTAATAAATAATAATGGTCCAGATGGAAACAAGAAATTTAAGAAAAGTAAGACAGGGTGTTGTTGTCAGCAACAAAATGGATAAAACCATTGTTATTGCCTCTAAGTTCAAAGAGAAGCACCCTATTTATGGTAAATTTGTCCAGAAGACAAAAAAGTACCATGCTCATGACGAGAAAAATGAAGCAAATGTAGGTGATACAGTGCAGATTATGGAAACTCGTCCTCTATCTAAGACAAAGAGATGGAGATTAGTACAAATTGTAGAAAAAGCTAAGTAATTATGATACAGGCAGAATCAAAACTTACAGTATGTGATAACAGCGGCGCACGTGAGGCTAAATGCATCCGTGTTCTCGGTGGTACCGGTCGTCGTTATGCTAGTGTTGGTGACGTTATAGTAGTTGCTGTACAAAACGTCATACCTTCTAGCGATTTGAAAAAAGGTGCAGTATCAAAGGCTTTGATCGTACGCACAAAGAAGGAAATTCGTCGTGCTGATGGTTCTTATATCCGTTTCGATGATAACGCATGTGTATTGCTCAATAATGCAGGTGAGCTCCGCGGTAGCCGTATCTTCGGTCCTGTAGCTCGCGAACTTCGTGCAGTAAACATGAAAGTTGTATCTTTGGCACCTGAGGTTCTTTAATTAATCATAAAACAAGTAAGTAATGAGTAAGTTACATATAAAGAAAGACGACACAGTAGTTGTTCTTGCCGGTGGTGACAAGGGCAAGACTGGTAAGGTGCTCAAGGTGTTGGTTGAAAAGAACCGTGCTATTGTTGAGGGGGTAAACCTCGTGTCTAAGAGCACTAAGCCTTCTGCTAAGAATCCTCAAGGAGGTATTATTAAGCAAGAGGCTTCAATTAATATTTCAAATCTCAGTCTGATCGATCCAAAGAGTGGCAAAGCTACTCGTGTTGCTATCAAGCATGATGGCAAGAATGTGATTCGCATCGCTAAAAAGTCAGGGGAGGAAATCAAGTAATGGATACAGCACAGTTAAAGAACGTATACAAGGAGTCTATCGCTCCTGAACTTCAAAAGCAGTTTAACTATTCTTCAACAATGCAGATCCCTGTTTTGAAGAAGATTGTTATCAATCAAGGTCTTGGTGACGCTACACAGGACAAGAAAATTGTCGATGTAGCGGTTAATGAGATCACTGCTATTACAGGTCAGAAGGCTGTAGCTACATATTCTAAGAAGGATATCGCTAACTTCAAACTCCGTAAGAAAATGCCTATCGGTGTCATGGTTACTCTTCGTGGTCAACGCATGTATGAATTCCTAGAGAAGCTCATACGCGTTTCTCTTCCACGTATCCGTGACTTCAAGGGTATTGAAAGCAAGTTTGATGGTCGTGGTAACTACACTTTAGGTATCACAGAGCAGATTATCTTTCCTGAGATAAATATCGATGAGATTGACCGTATCCAGGGTATGAACATTACTTTTGTAACATCAGCTAATACTGATGAAGAAGGTTATGCTCTTCTTAAGGCTTTCGGTCTTCCATTCAAGAACGTTAAAAACGATTAAGGAATATGGCAAAAGAATCAATGAAAGCTCGCGAAGTTAAGCGTGCAAAGCTAGTTGCTCGTTTCGCTGAAAAGCGTGCAGCTCTTAAAAAGATTATCGCTACTTCTGAGGATCCTGGAGAAGCTTATGAGGCAGCTCGTAAGTTACAGGGACTCCCTAAGAATTCAAATCCAATTCGTCTTCACAACCGTTGCAAGATTACAGGTCGTCCTAAAGGATATATCCGCCAGTTCGGTCTTTCTCGTATTCAGTTTCGTGAAATGGCGTCTTCTGGTTTAATTCCTGGAGTTAAGAAGGCTAGTTGGTAATGATAATGTTCTTGTGATTAGTGATAAGGATTAATGCTTTGGCATAGGCCTTTTCACTAGCACTTTTTCATGATTCATCTGAATTTTTTTTAATATTGTCGGGATATCCCGATTAATTAAACATTTATATTTTATGACAGATCCAATAGCAGATTATCTGACAAGGCTCAGAAATGCAATTATGGCTCATCATCGTGTTGTTGAGGTTCCTGCATCTAACTTGAAAAAAGAGATTACAAAGATCCTTTTTGAAAAAGGTTACATCTTGAACTACAAGTTCATCGAGGAAGGTCCTCAAGGTTCAATCAAGGTCGCTTTAAAATACGACCCTTCAACAAAGCAGAGCGCAATCAAGAGTTTGAAGCGCGTGTCTACACCAGGTTTGCGTCAGTATACCGGTTATAAAGACATGCCGAGAGTAATTAACGGATTAGGTATTGCAATATTATCTACATCTAAAGGTGTAATGACTAACAAGGAAGCTGCTGATCTTAAGATCGGTGGTGAGGTCCTTTGTTATATTTATTAATTGGAGGATTTTATATGTCAAGAATAGGTAAATTGCCAATTAGTATCCCTGCAGGTGTTACTGTTAGTTTTGATAAGAAAACCGACGTTATTACAGTTAAAGGTCCTAAGGGAGAACTTACACAGAAGATAGACCCTTCAATTATTGTAGATAACAATGAAGGTACTATTACATTCTCAGTTGATGAGAATAGTCCAGTTAACGTTAAGCAGAAGCAGGCTTTTCATGGTCTCTACCGCTCATTGGTTAACAATATGGTTATTGGTGTAAGTGAAGGTTATAAGAAAGTTTTGGAACTTGTAGGTGTAGGTTACCGTGTGTCAAATCAGGGTAATGTCATTGAATTTTCACTTGGTTATACACACCCTATCTTTATGGAACTTCCTAGTGAGGTTAAGGTTGAGACTAAGTCTGAAAGAAACCAGAATCCAATTCTTACACTTGAGTCTACTGACAAGCAATTGTTGGGTCTTATTTGTGCAAAAATTCGTTCTTTCCGTATGCCTGAACCTTACAAGGGAAAGGGTATCCTGTTCCAGGGTGAGGTTATTCGCAGAAAGTCTGGTAAGACAGCTGCAGCTAAGTAATTTTAATTGATTTTACGATTATGACAACAAAGAAAGTAGAAAGACGAATTAAGATAAAGTTCCGCATTCGTAAGAGTGTAAACGGAACAGCTGAGCGTCCACGTCTTAGTGTTTTCCGCTCTAACAAGCAGATATACGCTCAGGTAATTAATGATTTGACAGGTAAGACACTTGTTGCAGCTTCATCTCTTGGTCTAGAAAAATTGGCTAAGGTTGACCAAGCTAAGAAAGTTGGTGAGATTGTTGCTGAAAAAGCAAAGGCCGCTGGTGTTGAGTCTGTAGTTTTCGACCGTAATGGCTATCTCTATCATGGCCGCGTTCAAGCTCTTGCTGACGCTGCTAGAGAGGGAGGATTAAAATTCTAAACGATTATGGCAATGAATAAAGTAAAAGTAAATAGTGACTCAGAACTGAAAGATCGTTTGGTTGCTATCAACCGTGTAACTAAGGTTACAAAAGGTGGTCGTACATTCACATTCTCTGCTATCGTCGTTGTAGGTGATGGTAAGGGAGTTATCGGCTGGGGCTTAGGTAAGGCTGGTGAAGTTACTGCTGCTATAGCTAAGGGTGTAGAGGCAGCTAAGAAAAATCTTGTGAAGGTTCCTGTACTCAAGGGTACTGTTCCTCATGAAATAGAGGTTTCGTTTGGTGGCGCTCAGGTTCTTTTGAAGCCAGCTGCCGCTGGTACTGGTCTAAAGGCTGGTGGTGCCATGCGTGCTGTTCTTGAGAGTGTTGGTGTTACTGATGTTATCGCAAAGTCTAAAGGTTCATCTAACCCTCACAACCTAGTGAAGGCAACAATCGCCGCTTTGTCACAGATGCGTGATGCTTATACAATAGCAGGCAATCGTGGCATTAGTATGGATAAAGTATTTAACGGTTAATAGGAGAAGTAAACAATGGCAACAATAAAAATCAAGCAGATAAAGAGTAAAATCGGTTATCCAGTTGATCAGAAGCGCACACTTCTTGCCCTGGGTCTTCATAAGATCTCTCAGGTTGTTGAAGTTGAGGACGTTCCTAGTATCCGTGGTATGATCCGCAAGGTTCATCACCTGGTTAACGTAGTTGAATAATTAATCTTTTAATATCGAGTCGATTATGAAATTAAATAATTTAACACCAGCTGAGGGCTCTACACATACACGTCGTCGTATTGGTCGTGGTACGGGTTCTGGACTGGGTGGTACCTCTACACGTGGTAATAAGGGTGCTAAATCTCGTTCTGGTTATAAGAGAAAGATTGGTTTTGAAGGTGGTCAGATGCCTCTTCAGCGCCGTATTCCTAAGGCTGGTTTCAAGAATATCAACCATAAAGAATATTTCGCAGTAAACCTTTCTGTTCTACAGAAAATCGCAGAGGAAAAGAACCTCACAAAGATTGGCATTGCGGAACTTAAAGAAGCAGGTCTTACTAACGGCAAGCACCTTGTAAAGGTACTTGGTAATGGTGAGTTGAAAGCTAAACTAGAAGTTGAAGCAAATGCATTCTCTAAGACTGCCGAAGAAGCTATTAAGGCAGTAGGTGGTAACGCAACTATAATCTAAGTAAATGAAAAAGTTTTTTGAGACACTAAAGAACTGTTGGAAGGTTGAGGATTTGCGTCAGCGTCTCCTTATAACCATTCTCTTCACGGCAATATATCGTTTCGGGTCGTTCGTTGTACTTCCAGGTATCAACCCGGCTAAGTTAGCAACTCTTCAGTCGCAAACTGCGGGCGGTCTAATGTCGCTGTTGGACATGTTCTCTGGTGGTGCATTTTCTAATGCGTCAATCTTCGCACTTGGAATTATGCCCTACATCTCAGCTTCTATCGTTATGCAGCTCCTTGCTGTCGCTGTGCCTTATTTCCAAAAGATGCAGCGCGAAGGTGAGAGCGGTCATAAAAAGATAAATTGGTATACTCGTCTGCTCACAATAGCTATATTGGTTTTTCAGGCACCTGCATACTTAATGAACCTAAAGGTGCAAGCTAGTCAAGCATTGGCTAGCGGCATCTCTTGGACTATCTTTATTATTCCCGCAACTATCATCTTGGCAGCAGGTAGTATGTTCATCCTTTGGCTTGGTGAGCGCATTACTGATAAGGGTGTCGGAAATGGAATCTCATTGATCATTATGATCGGTATAATGGCACGTTTGCCTCAAGCATTCGTCCAGGAGGTAAGCTCACGATTTACTGCCATATCTGGTGGTGGACTTGTGATGTTTATTGCTGAGATTCTTATTCTCTATGCAGTAGTTTGTGCATCAATTCTTTTGGTGCAGGGAACTCGCAAGATACCTGTACAGTATGCCAAACGTCTTGTTGGAAACAAGCAGTATGGTGGTGCTCGTCAGTACATTCCATTGAAGCTATTTGCTGCTAATGTGATGCCTATCATCTTTGCTCAGGCTTTGATGTTCATTCCTTTGGCTATAGTTAAATATCAGAGTGAGAATGCCTCATGGGTTGTTCGTTCATTGATGGATAATCACAGTCCACTGTATAATGCCGTTTATGTTATATTGATTATAGCGTTCACGTATTTTTATACTGCAATTACATTGAATCCAACTCAGATGGCTGAGGACATGAAACGTAATAATGGATTTATCCCTGGTATAAAACCAGGAAAGGATACGGCTGAGTATATTGACACCATAATGTCTCGTATAACTTTGCCTGGTTCTTTGTTTATTGCGTTTATCGCTGTTATGCCTGCTCTTGCTGGTCTTCTTGATGTTCAGCAGGCTTTTTCACAGTTCTTTGGTGGTACATCCCTTCTGATTCTTGTTGGTGTTGTTATTGATACGCTCCAACAAATAGAGAGTCATTTGATGATGCGTCACTATGACGGACTTCTGAATTCCGGACACACACGTAACAACGGTGGCGTTTCAGCATATTAATCAGGTTCTTGGAAATGAAAATATTTCTGAAGACTGAAGATGAAATAGACCTAATGCGTCGAGCAAACCGACTTGTCGGTGCTACTTTGGCAGAATTGGGTAGAAATATTAAGCCTGGTGTCACGACTCTCCAATTGGATAAGATTGCGGATGAGTTTATAAGGGATCATGGTGCAACACCTACCTTTAAGAACTTTCCCAATCCATTTGGAGAGCCTTATCCAGCTTCAATCTGTACTTCTGTTAACGACATTGTTGTTCATGGTATACCAAGCGATAAGGTCGTTCTAAAAGACGGAGACATTATATCAATAGATTGTGGCACGCTTTTAGACGGATACAATGGAGATTCTTGCTATACGTTTGCTGTTGGCGAAATCTCATCTGAAGTAAGTAAACTTCTGGAAGTTACTAAAAAATCTTTGTATCTAGGGATAGAACAGGCTGTGGCAGGTAAGCACGTTGGTGATATAGGTGCGGCTGTACAGGAATATTGTGAAGAATGCGGTTATGGAGTTGTCCGAGAATTAACCGGTCATGGCATTGGTAAGGAAATGCATGAAGCACCCCAGGTCCCGAACTACGGTTCAAAGGGAAATGGAGTAATGCTAAAGGCAGGGATGTGCATAGCTATTGAACCGATGATTACTATGGGCGATCGCAAGATATGGATGCTTCCTGATAAATGGAGTATAATAACTAGGGATCGTAAACCAGCAGCTCATTTTGAGCATACTATAGCAATACGTAAAGGTAAGGCTGAGATTTTATCAACGTTTGAAGAAATTGAGAATCATTAAGTAGAATAATTATATGGCAAAACAATCCGCTATAGAGCAGGATGGAACAATTGTGGAGAATCTTTCTAATGCAATGTTTCGTGTAGAACTTGAAAATGGAGTTCAGATTATAGCTCACATCTCTGGTAAAATGCGTATGCATTACATTAAAATCCTTCCTGGTGATAAGGTGAAGGTAGAGATGAGTCCTTATGATTTGACAAAAGGCAGAATCGTTTTCAGATACAAATAATTCATCATACATAAAGATATGAAAACAAGAGCATCATTAAAGAAGCGTACAGCAGACTGTAAGATCGTTCGTCGTAAAGGTCGTCTGTTCGTTATCAACAAGAAAAACCCTAAGTTTAAATTGCGTCAGGGTTAATGTTAAAGTATCGTAAAAGTTGATTTAAATGAAATTTTATTTCTAACTTTGCACGTTCTTTAGCGAGAATTAAATTCAAATTATTAAATTTTTTTATTCAATTTAAAATGGCAATAAGAATTGTTGGAGTAGATTTGCCCCAGAATAAGCGTGGCGAAATCGCATTGACTTATATCTATGGTGTAGGTCGAAGTAGTTCAGCAAAGATATTGGATAAGGCCGGCGTTAGCCGCGACCTGAAGGTCAGCGAATGGACTGACGATCAGGCAGCCAAAATCCGTGAAATTATCGGCGCTGGGTTCAAAGTAGAAGGTGAACTTCGTTCAGAAATCCAAATGAATATCAAGCGACTGATGGATATTGGTTGCTATCGTGGAGTTAGACATCGTAATGGTCTTCCTGTTCGTGGTCAGAGTACTAAGAACAACGCTCGTACTCGCAAGGGTAAGAAGAAGACTGTTGCTAATAAAAAGAAGGCTACTAAGTAATTTTAAAGGAAATTAATTATGGCAAAGACAAAAGCAACATCTAAAAAAAGAAACGTAAAGGTTGACGCAATAGGTCAGCTTCATGTTCATAGTTCTTTTAATAATATTATAGTATCTCTTGCTAACAGTGAAGGTCAGATCATTTCATGGTCTTCAGCTGGTAAGATGGGTTTCCGTGGTTCTAAGAAGAATACTCCTTATGCTGCACAGATGGCAGGTGAGGATTGTGCTAAGGTAGCGTTTGAACTTGGTCTTCGTAAGGTTAAGGCATACGTTAAAGGTCCCGGTAACGGTCGCGAGTCTGCTATCCGTGCGGTAAACGCATCAGGAATACAGGTTACAGAGATTGTAGACGTTACACCATTACCACATAATGGTTGCCGTCCTCCAAAGCGTCGTAAGGTATAATATTTTTAAAAATTAACGCACATATTTTTATATTATGGCAAGATATATAGGTCCGAAATCTAAAATTGCACGTCGATTTGGTGAACCAATATTCGGCGCAGACAAAGTTTTGTCCAAGAGAAACTTCCCTCCTGGACAGCATGGCAACAACCGTCGCAGAAAAGTATCTGAGTACGGTGTCATGTTGGCAGAGAAGCAGAAAGCTAAGTACACTTATGGTGTACTAGAGCGTCAGTTCCGTAATATGTTTACTAAGGCTGCAAAGTCTGACGGTATCACTGGTGAGGTTCTTCTTCAGAGCCTTGAGTGCCGTCTTGATAATGTTGTCTTCCGTCTTGGTATTGCTCCTACACGTGCAGCAGCCCGTCAGTTGGTTGGTCACAAGCATATCACTGTAGATGGAACTGTAGTGAATATTCCATCTTTCTCAGTAAAGCCAGGAATGATCGTTGCTCTCCGTGAAAAATCTAAGTCTCTTGAAGTTGTTGAAGCTGCTCTAGCTGGTTTCAATCATAGCAAGTATCCTTGGATGGAGTGGGACGAGAATACCAAGAGTGGAAAGTTCTTGCATAAGCCAGAGCGTGCAGACATCCCTGAGAATATAAAGGAACAATTAATCGTTGAGTTGTACTCTAAATAAATCATTGAATTAATGGCGATATTAGCATTTCAAAAACCTGATAAAGTTGTAATGTTGGAGGCTAATGACAAGTTCGGCAAGTTCGAATTTCGTCCTCTTGAGCCTGGCTTTGGTGTTACCGTAGGTAACGCTTTGCGCCGCATTCTCCTTTCATCTCTGGAGGGTTATGCCATCAACACAATCCGTATTTCGGGTGTTGAGCATGAGTTTTCTTCAGTACCTGGTGTAAAGGAAGATGTGACCAACATTATCTTGAATTTGAAGCAAGTAAGATTCAAGCAAGTAGTAGAAGAATTCGAGAATGAGAAAGTTAGTATCACTGTTGAGAATTCTACGGAATTCAAGGCAGGTGATATTGGTAAGTATTTGACTGGATTTGAAGTGTTAAACCCTGATTTGGTGATTTGTCATTTGGATGCCAAAGCCATGATGCAGATTGATCTTACTATTAACAAAGGTAGGGGTTATATTCCTGCTGATGAAAATCGTGAGTTCTGCACTGATGTCAACGTTATTCCAATCGATTCTATTTACACCCCTATCCGCAACGTAAAATATTCAGTTGAGCCATATCGTGTCGAGCAAAAGACCGACTATGACAAATTGGTTATTGAAGTTACTACGGACGGTTCTATTCAGCCGAAGGATGCTCTTAAGGAAGCTGCCAAGATACTTATTTATCACTTCATGTTATTCTCTGATGAAAAGATTACATTGGAATCTCCAGATCAGGAAGGCAATCAGGAGTTTGATGAGGAAATTCTACACATGCGCCAGTTGCTAAAGACTAAGTTGGTCGACATGAACCTTAGTGTTCGTGCACTTAACTGTTTGAAAGCTGCTGATGTGGAGACTCTTGGTGACTTGGTTCAGTTCAATAAAACTGACCTTCTTAAGTTCCGTAACTTTGGTAAGAAATCGCTTTCTGAGCTTGATGATTTGCTGGAAAGTCTGAATCTGTCATTTGGAACCGACATTTCAAAGTATAAACTGGACAAGGATTAATCAATCACCTGTCCTCTAATAGAAAAAACAAAAATGAGACATAATAAAAAATTCAACCACCTAGGTCGTACTGCATCTCATCGTGATGCCATGTTAGCAAATATGGCTATATCTTTGATAATGCACAAAAGAATCACTACGACACTTGCAAAGGCAAAGGCCTTGAAGAAGTATGTTGAGCCGTTAATCACACGCTCAAAAGAAGATACAACAAACTCACGTCGTGTGGTTTTCCGTTATCTTCAGAATAAGTTCGCTATTAAAGAACTCTTCGGAGAGGTTGCAGCTAAGGTGGCTAATCGTCCTGGTGGTTATACCCGCGTAATTAAATTGGGAACACGTCAGGGTGATGCTGCTGACATTGCTTTCATTGAGCTCGTAGATTTCGATGAGAACATGGCAAAGACACCAAAGGCAGCAGTTAAGAAGACTCGCCGTAGCCGTAAGCCAACAAAGGCTGAAGCTCCTGTTGAGACTCCTGTTGCTGAGACAGAGGAAGCTCCAAAAGCAGAGTAATTTAAACGATTATACTTCACATACGAGAGAAGCGCAATGTTTTTACATTGCGCTTTTTTTATTTTTAGGGATTTCCCCATATAGATTTAGGTAAAAATCCTTTTTTATAAGTCTATTTTATCGTATCTTCGCCATATTATTATCAAAGCAATATTATGAGAAAGACAATGATTATGTTTGCTGCCATAGCTTTGATACTTGGTAGCTGCGGGACTTATACTGGAGATGGTGCTTTTATCGGTTCTAATCTAGGTTCAATACTTGGAAGTGCCATAGGAGGTATCGCTAATGGACCACGAGGTTCAGATATAGGAACTATTGTTGGTATGGCTGGTGGAGCAGTCGTTGGTGCTGTTGTTGGTAATGCTGCTGATCAGCGAGTTGATAATGCACGTTGCCGTGATGTTGGGGCGCCCGTTGCGCTGGAGCAAACATATAGTGTGCAACCGCAATATCAAGACAACATTGTTGATGAGAGTAATTCTGGTGATGACAGGATTTATGATTTTAATAGCTCAGATTATACTACAAATAATAGTACTAGGCTTCCTGTTAGCAAAGAAACCTCAACCCCAAGTCCTGGAATAACATATCAGCCTGTTATTGAAATACGTAATGCTCGTTTTATAGACGATAATATGGATGGAAAAATACAAAGGGGTGAACTTAGTAAGATAATTTTTGAAGTGATGAATCATAGTTCTGAAACTCTCGTTGATGTTCAGCCAAAAGTTATTGAAACGACAGGAAATAATCATATCAAAATATCTCCTAGTATACACATAGAAAAGATACTTCCAGGAACAGGTATTCGTTACACGGCTCTTGTTTTAGCTGATCATCGTTTATCACGAGGTGTTATCAATCTTAATTTATCTGTGTTCGTAAGTGGAAAGCAACAAACTTTTCCCACTGAGTTTCAAATACCGACAATAAGATGATCTTAATTCTATTTTAAATACGTCTCTACTTATATTAGAATATGGTTTATTAATTATAATATTGTTAGTTGAGGTAGTGCATACTTATTATATCGATTGTTATTTCTAAGTGATTAAGTTTTGAAAGTATTACTAGTTCGTAAAAAATAGATAAGTGTAAATAATTATATATTCCATTAAGTATATAGTAACTGCTTTCATTATTTGCATTCTTTAGTTGATTATTTTATTTATTATGCTCGTAAAGTAAAATTTTAATCTAGTTTTTTTGTTTAATTTAGGATGCGTATATATTCACAAATGAAGGCCTGTTTAACTTTATATGACGAACATATAGCTTAAAGTCTAGGATGAATCTGATAGAATTTAAAAAGTAGTTAATCATTGCATACAATATTTATAATTAATGATGTAATGTTGAAAATGATACAATTAATGCTAAAAAAATAGCTTATTATTATTATAGCTCTTGACAGCAACTATAATTATTATTATATTTGCGGTAAGATGTAATATCGCATTGATTAATTAAATTGAATGATCATGAAAACTAACAAGGCGCTACAAGAGCAGATCCTTAAAGTTTACACTCGTGATGAGGAAAATGATAAAGGACCCACACAAGTTCAAATAATTTCTACTGATGTGTGGTATAATTGAAATATGAATACGTTTTCTTATATTTGATATCTCATTTTTAGCTAAATTAGCTGTCATTATAGGAAGATGATCTATATGAATTATAAGATAATTATAATTCAATAAAATTCGGGAGCTTTTCCGCAATAATGGAAGGCTCTCGAATATTTTTTATGTTTTTCTTTCATTAAATTATCTATCACAAGTATGTTTCTTCTTTTGGTGTTAACTTACTTAATCACCAAATAAAATAGCAATAGCTGGAGTGTATATGGGGTAATTATCAATTAGCTCTTTTGCCGTT
This sequence comes from Prevotella herbatica, assembly GCF_017347605.1. Lineage (NCBI taxonomy): Bacteria > Pseudomonadati > Bacteroidota > Bacteroidia > Bacteroidales > Prevotellaceae > Prevotella > Prevotella herbatica. Next base: position 1,133,404 of record NZ_AP024484.1, on the reverse strand, counting down.
TTGTCATTTAGCACGCTGTAAATATATACACGGCACTTGGTTAGACAAATTAAAACACGTTTTATTTTGCTTTTCCACTCGTTTGCAGTATCTTTGCACAAAAATTAGTATTTGATGAAGATATTAGGAATATTGGGCACTATTTTACGTAAGATGTTCAGCCCGATAAAAGCCAATGCGTTGTTTTTTATATTTATGTATCTGCTTGGAAGTTTATGTGCTTGGACTACGTTGCCAGACACAAAGAATGCGGAAATATATGAAAACTTGTATTTGGAATTGTTTTTTGACCTTTTCCTACTATGCGCAATTCTATTAGTTATTCCGGTGAAAATACGTAGATGGGTCAAAATGACTTTGTACGTGCTGCTTTATGTTGTGGCATTAGTAGATGTGTATTGTTTTGTGAATTTTGATTCCACTCTGAATCCTTCTATATTAATGCTTGTTGGAGAAACTGATGGTCGTGAGGCTGGAGAATTTCTTTCTACTTTAGTTTCTCCCGATTTGATATTCAGTAATGTCGGATGGATATTACTTTTGATAGTTGTTAATGTTTTTGTGGCTTATCTGCCAAAGATGAAGAGATTTAAATTGCCAAATCTTAAATGGAATGACAGATATACACCTTATGCAGGACTTTTATCTGTGTTACTTTTTTTGTGGGGAGGTTTCAGTTCTGCTCAAAATAAAATAGCAACATGGAAATTGATGTCAGGAACTAGTGTGGGTGATATTGAACATACGTTGACTGAAAATGATCATGCGGTTTTGTATATTCCTATATATAGACTTATATTCAGCATGTATGCCAACTCTCTCGCTTCAAAACAAGTTGATAAACTTGTAGCTTCAGCTAAAAGTGTAGAAGTTGATAGCTGTTCTTATCGTTCTCCAAATATAGTTCTTATAATTGGTGAGAGCTACGGAAAGCGGCATTCGCAACAGTACGGATATTTTATGCCAACTACCCCACGACAGATAAAGCGTGAGAAAAGTGGACTTCTCGTTCCTTTTACAGATGTAGTTGTACCTTGGAACTTGACAAGTTTTGTTTTTAAGAATGTATTTTCAATGCATGTGATTGGCGAGAAGGGCGAATGGTGTGATTATCCTTTATTTCCTGAATTATTTAGAAAAGCTGGATACAATGTTTCTTTCCTTACAAATCAATTCTTGCCACAGGCAAGGGCCGCTGTTTACGATTTCAGTGGAGGCTTCTTCTTGAATAATCCTGCATTAAGTAAGGCGCAGTTTGATATTCGCAATGATAAACTGCATGTTTTTGACGAGGATTTGCTTAAAGATTATGATAATTTCGTGAAGGATGGAAAGATAAAACCAAACGGACATAATCTTACAATATTTCATCTTATAGGTCAGCATGTAAATTATCGTACACGTTGTCCACGTAGCCAGTTTAAATTCTTTGCTAGTAGTTATGAGGACAAGCGTCCTGAACTTACGCCCAAACAACGCAAGGTATTAAGCTATTACGATAATGCGGTACAATATAACGACTCTATAGTAGATCAGATTTGTAAACGTTTTGAGAATCAGGATGCGATAGTCATCTATATGCCTGATCATGGTGAAGAATGTTATGAGGATAATCGTGGGTTTATCTGTCGAAATCATTCTGCCTCTATTGATTGGCCATTGGCCCATTATGAGTTTGAAATTCCATTCTGGATATATTGTTCTCCGAAATATGCCCATACTCATCCAGAGATATTCAAGGAAATTGTTCAGGCAAGAAAGCGTAGATTCATGACAGATGCATTGCCAGACATGCTTCTGTATCTTGCTGGAATTGCATCTAAAAACTATCACGAAGAGTATAATATTCTTAGTAGTAAATATGATGAAATGCGCCCGCGAATACTGAAAGGCACTACCGATTATGACAAATTGCGTGATGCTTATTTAAAGAATAAGAAGAAAAAATGAACGAACAATTATTAAGTCGTACGGATTGTAATGCTATGCGCGGATTGGCTATTATAGGTATAGTCCTGCACAATTATTGCCATTGGTTAAGCCCTGTGGTCAAGGAGAACGAATATCAATATTTTCAGGATAACGTAAATGGGATGGTTTCTTCTATTTGTACTCCTGATAGTCTGTTGCCAATGCATATCCTTTCATTCTTAGGACATTATGGCGTGCCAGTATTCTTGTTTCTCAGTGCATATGGACTTGTCATGAAGTATGAGAAAAAAGATGCAAAAGTTCCATCAACGTTTAGTTTCATAAAGCGCCATTATATGAAACTATTCAAGATGATGATTATTGGTTTCGTGGCTTTCACTATGCTCGATCTGATTACTCCGGGAGCACATAATTATAAGTTCATTGATATAGTGGCGATGATTGGCATGTTCAACAATGTTCTGCCAAAGCCAGATGATGTTATTTGGCCTGGTCCATATTGGTTTTTCGGATTAATGCTGCAATTGTATATTGTTTACAAGTTGTTGTTGTGTCGTCGTAATAGCATATTTGTTATTGTGCTTATGGCAGCATGTGTATTTGGACAGTTGTTCTTTGATGCAGAAGGAGAAGCTCTTAATCGTTACAGATATAATTTCATGGGTGGCATGTTACCTTTTGGATTAGGTGTTCTCTATGCTAGGTATGGTCACAAAATGACTATGTATGCATATGCTTCAATGTTTGTGGTGTCATCATTACTTGTCTGTGTACTTAGTTGCAGTTTCCTTGGTTGGACATTTGTCCCGGCATTCGTTTGTACAGCGAGCATAGGTTTGGTAAAGCTTTTGAATGGCAAAGGTTTTAACTCAATTAAGTCATTATTGGTTTGGATGGGGAGCATCAGTGCTGCATTGTTTGTCTGTCATCCAATAACTCGCAAGATATTTATTCCTATAAGTAAAAATGGTGATTACTATGCAGGATTTCTTCTATATATAATTACTAGCATTTGTTTGGCTTGGCTGTTTAATGAGTTAATAAAGCGAATACCATTGAAATGAAGATAAAGAATATTGAACTCGCTAACATCTCGCGTTATCGTGGGGAATTGATGGGAATAGCAATGATTTTCATCTTCCTGTTTCATGTTGCTCTTCCACGCAGCAACATGTTTTTTGGTTTACGACGCATAGGAAACATCGGTGTAGACATGTTCCTTTTTCTCAGTGGAATCGGTTTGTGGTTCTCATGGATAAAGCATCCATCATTAAAGCGCTTTTTCAAACGTCGCTATCTTCGAATTTATCCTGCTTGGCTTATTATTTCCTGCCTATATTACATCCCACATTTCCATGGTGGTAGTCTGCATGCCTGGATTGACCTTGTTGGTGACATTACAATAAATTGGGATTTCTGGTTGCATAACGAACTCACATTCTGGTATATTCCGGCAATGATGATGCTATATTTGTTTGCACCACCATATATGGAGCTTATACGTCGTCATCCTGTTTATCGCTGGCTTCCTGTCGTGATGATATCGTGGTGCATACTTGTGCAGTATGTTACCCCTATTCATAACGCGGTGGGGCATATAGAGATTTTCTGGAGTCGTGTTCCTATATTCTTTATCGGAATAAATATGGGAGACGCTGTACGTAGAAAGGATAAAATGGATGGAGCTAGTATTTGGATGATATTAATAGTATTCGTAATGACTCTTTCTGCAAGTATATTCCTGGAGCAGAATCTTCACAATCGTTTTCCTCTTTATGTAGAGAGAATGTTGTATATTCCACTCACAATAAGTACAATACTTCTACTGAATAGAGTGTTCCGTAGAACACCAAAATGGTTTAACTCTATTTTTAAGTTTGTTGGTGCGTTAAGTTTGGAATGCTATCTTATACATATACACTTCGTGCTAGACTATATTCCAAATACATATGGTTATTGGACAACTTTCATTATATGTATACTAATAACGATGCCATTATCGTGGGTGCTGAGTAAGATAGTGAATTATATATCTAATTTTATAGAAAAATATATATGGACATCAAAGCATATTTGAAACTAATCCGTCCGAAGCAATGGATAAAGAATTTCTTCGTGATGGTGCCTTTGTTTTTTGGTGGAGAGCTATTTAATTTAAAGTCTCTCATCGCTGGTGCTATAGCCTTTCTGGCTTATAGTTTTGCTGCGTCGTCTATATATTGTTATAATGATATCCATGATGTGGATGATGACAGACGTCATCCTGCGAAATGTCATCGTCCTGTCGCTTCTGGTTCCGTGTCTATATTACGGGCATACATTCTTATGGTCTTGATGATTCTGCTTTCTATGGGATGTATCGTCTTTTTGCCTGAAAATAATTTAGAGACAGGTGGAGTTATCCTTTTCTATTGGTTACTGAATCTGGCCTATTGTGTCAGATTAAAGCGATATGCAATTGTTGATGTCTGTATTGTGGCTTTCGGTTTCGTATTACGCCTGTTTGCTGGCGGCTTTGCTTCAGACATAGTACTCAGCAAATGGATTGTCCTAATGACATTCCTGATAACTTTGTTTATGAGTTTTGCAAAGCGACGTGATGATGTTTTGAGAATGGAGGAGACTGGTGAAGCACCACGTCACAATACTATAAGATACAATCTTACATTTATCAATCAGGCTATCACGATAACGGCTTCGGTTACATTAGTATGCTATATTATGTACACTGTAAGTCCTGATGTTATTGAAAATTTCCATACAGATTATCTTTATCTTACAAGTGTGTTTGTTCTTCTAGGGTTGCTGCGCTATATTCAATTGGCCGTAGTAGATGAGGAAAGCGGTGATCCTACAAAGATTATATTGAAAGATCATTTTACTCAATTGGTTGTCTTTGCTTGGTTGGTTTCTTTCATGATAATTATATATGTATTTAAGCGATGAAAGAAAAAATCTTGTTTTTTGATTTCGACGGTACGTTAACTACCAAGGATACGTTGCTTGAATTTATACTTTATTCATGCGGGAAGGTCAGGTTCCTATTAGGCTTCTTACTTTATAGTCCTTTATTAGTATTTATGAAATTTGGTCTATATCCAAATTGGAAGGTCAAGCAGCATGTGTTCAGCTATTTTTTCGCAGGGATGAAATTAGAATCTTTCAATTCGCAATGTCGTAAGTTTGCTATAGATTGTCGTTATCTTCTTCGCCCAGAGGCTGTGAAAGAGATGGAAACTGCTATGACTCAAGGCATAAAAGTATATGTAGTAAGTGCAAGCATCGATAATTGGGTACAGCCATTTTTTAAGTTCGCTAAGGTGTTGGGTACCCAGATTGAGGTGATAGATGGAATCCTTACTGGACGTTTCATTAGCCCCAATTGCTATGGCATTGAAAAAGTGAGACGAATAAAACAGGTATTGACTGAGCCCCGTTCACATTATTATATAATAGCTTATGGCGATAGCCGTGGCGATAAGGAAATGCTTGATTATGCAGATGAAACACATTTCAAACCGTTTAGACACTGATAAGCGTGAAAGGATAGGCGAGATTCTGAGATTTGGAATCGTCGGTGTTATTGCCGCATTGTTACAATACGGCGTGTATCTTATTATGCTTTTATTTATGTCTCCAGGAATAGCAAATACTGTTGGATATATAATAAGTTTTATATTCAATTTCTTTGCTAGTACGCATTATACTTTTAAGGTAAAGGCTAATGCTAAACGTGGAATTGGATTTGCTTTGAGTCATGTCGTAAACTATCTATTGCAGACAGTAATGTTGCTTCTGTTTATATATATAGGTGTTCCTAAAGCTTATGCGCCTATCCCTATGTTTTGCGTATGCGTACCAGTTAATTTTATCTTGGTGCGTTATTTCCTCACAAAAAGAAGTAAAAAGACATTTTGAATTGATGAGGGCTTTGTATTTCATATATTTTGATTAAATTTGCAAAAAAATATTTTATATGATAAATATCTTCAAAATAAAAAAAGAAGAACGTGGCTTGGCTTTAGTAATCCTTCTATATACTCTTGTTCTCAACGCATTAGTTATAATAAAGTACTATGATAAATTTTCTCTTTTAAGTGATAATTATCGTAGGCTTTTTCTGAAAATATTTAATATATCAGGATTCGATCCGCTTACTTATGAAGCTGTTTCAAAATGGACAACTTCCTATAATATATTCCGTCATCCATTTTTGGCTTTCTTCATGTATATTCCTTATCAGATAAATCATGGATTGATGTTGTTGACGGGACATAATTATGTACAGTTTGTTATTGCTGCAATTTATGTGTTTTTTGCATGCTATTCCTTTATATTCCTTTATAGGATATTTCGTGAAGTGATAGAACTGAAAAAAATTGATTCTTTACTTTTTACGATGTTCACATTTTCGTTTGCTTACGTTATGTTAGCAACAATGGTACCTGATCATTTTCTGTTATCTATGTTTATGCTCATAGTAACATTGTATATTAGTGGTTTGAAAATGAAAAAGCAATTGTCAATGACAAGATTGCAAAGCTTGATTTTGTTTTTCTTTACAGCTGGTGTGTCATTAAATAATGGTGTGAAAACATTTTTGGCAACATGGTTTGTTAATGGTAAACGCTTTTGGCATCCAAAAAATATAATTCTTGGTGTTATATTTCCTTCTGTTATGATATGGGGATTTGTACGTGTTGAATATCATATCTTTGAATTTCCACATTTTAAGGCTCGTCAAATTGCTCTTGAAAAACAGAAAGCAAAAAATAAGCACAAGGTATATGAAATGTATAAAGACACGACAAGTGAAAAAGATCAAGCTAAGATTGCGTCTGGGGTAGATCGTATATTGAAGAAACAAGAGGCTGAAACCTTGCGCAAGCAAAGCTTGAACCCAGAAGTCTCTCATCAAGGTAAACCTATAGGTAATGGTACTTTTATTAGCTGGACAGATATTTCTACGCCTCGTGGAATGACTTTTGTTGAAAACCTGTTTGGTGAATCAATACAGTTGCATCAAGACAACCTTTTGGGTGATACGCTTAAAGGGCGACCTGTTATCGTGCATTATAGGTGGATATTTAATTATGTTGTTGAGGGTATCATCGTGCTACTTTTTGCATTAGGCTTGTTCTTTGGAAGAAAAAATAAGTTTATGTGGCTGGCAGTATCCTTTATGGCATTTGATATGCTACTGCATTTAGGGCTTGGCTTTGGCATAAACGAGATTTATATCATGAGCCCTCATTGGGCTTTTGTTATAACGATTGTAATAGCATGCCTTGCAAAGAATCTGGATGGCAAAAAACTAGTGGCACTTCGTTCTATGATATGTTGTCTTGCTGCATACTTGCTTATTTACAATACGGCGCTAATAGTGGAATACCTCACAATACTATAATGGTGTATGAAAAGAAATGACGATATAAATTATACAAGGGCAATATTGATATTGTTGGTGATATTGGTACATATAGTTCCTTTTACCACCTTGCACCCGCAATTAAAAGCTGCCATACTTTCATTCATGATGCCTACTTTCCTGCTCATCACGGGTTATCTAGTCAACATCAATAAAAGCTTACGTAAGTTCTCAATTTATTATCTTGGCATACTTGTTCCTTATGTCGTGATGACTGTTGCTTATTCTGTTGTTTCTTATTATATGCCAGTACGTGATGGCATACATGAATTGTCTGTAAGCGTTATTCTTGATAAGGTGTTGGTAACATCTATTGGGCCGTATTGGTTTCTTCATACGATGTTGATTTGTGGACTGCTGTATTATGTATGTTTCGCAATTCCATTACGTAGGGAGTATAAGATAGAGCGCTTGATAGTTTTTGGAACATCATTGCTTCTGTTATCATTGTTCACTCCTTTGCAATCATTAAAGATAAGTTCGTTTTATTTCATCGGTGTTTTGCTTAGACAGACCGATTGTGATTTTGATAAGGTATTTTATAAGTCACCACTATCATTGATTCCGTTCTGCATATTGGTATTCGATAAATCCTTTTATGATTGGGGACTGGTCACTGTAATCGTAATGGTTTATTGCTTCATCTCTTTTTCTTCATGGCTTTACGGTTACATCAAGGATAAGAAGGTCAATAAATATGTCATTTTGATAGGAATGAATACATTCCCAATATATATATTCCATCCTGTATTCACTATGGCAGCCAAATTCTATAAACCGTGGTTGGCTTTTGATGCGTCTGGTTGGTTGTTGGCAATTGTTACGATAGTCATTGCTATATCAGGAAGTTTCATTATGGCGTGGATTTTAGATAAGACTAGGACTTGCTACTTGTTAGGAAAGGAAAGTATATTGAGATTATAATCAATAGTGCAATTTCATAATCTATTGTTGCAATAGATAAACATTAAATTGATGAATATATTTAAAATACATAAAGAGGAGCGTTGGATAGCACTACTTACATTATTGTTTTTATTATGTTTAAATTGGATGCTTATATCCAATTATCCTGATATCTTTACTAAAGGGGGAACTCTTGGTTATTGGTCTATATTTTCCAAGAACTTTCGTATGTCAGGTTATGATTGCTGGTCGTATATCATGCTTTCAAATCTTCGCATACATTTTGAAACTACCCGCCATCCTCTGTTCCTATCAATATTATATCCACTATATTTGTTGAATCATGGTATGATGTGGCTGTTTGGATCTAATTTCGCCGTTTATATCATGGCGTTATTACTCCTTTTTTGTTCAATATATTCTGTACTGTTTATGTATAGAATCTTTAGGCAGATGTTAGAACTTCGCAAGTTCGACGCTTTCATGTTTACAGCTATGTTTTTGAGTATCGCTCATGTTATGGTTGCAATGATAGTACCTGATCACTTCGTTATTTCTCTTTTTCTGCTTACAATGACTTTATATATAGCAGGACTGAAAATAAAGAATAAAACAAATTTTAAACTGTGGCAGATAGCTGTGTTGTTTTTTGTTACAAGTGGAGTTACATTGACAAATGGTGCAAAGACATTGCTTGCGGCTTTGTTCGTTAACGGCAAGAAATATCTACGTCCTAAATCAATAGCCTTAACCGTATTCCTCCCGCTTGTATTACTATTGGGTGTGTATTGGTTTCAATACAATGTGTTTGAACTTCCACAGAAGCAAGTAATACATAAGATAGAAAAGAGCAATAAAGAGAAAAATGGTGATGAGGTTGCTAAGCATAATGCTATTAGAGATAAATGGATACGAGAGCATACAGGCAGACCATTGAGTGATGCACCTTTACTCAATTTGACTGATGCCACGACTCCTCGTGTAGAGACAATTGTAGAAAATCTATTTGGTGAATCAATACAATTACATCAGGGGCATTTGTTGGAGGATTTGTCTTTTACGCGTCCTATGTTTGTTAAATATAATCATTGGTTTAACTATGCGGTTGAGGCGATAATCGTAGCCATGTTTGCCTTCTCTCTATGGCGTGGCCGCAATGTCAAGTTATTGCGCATGTGCATGGCTTGGTTTGCGATAGATATCATACTTCATCTGGTATTAGGTTTCGGCATTACCGAAGTTTATATAATGTCGGCTGATTGGATATTTATCATCCCACTGGCATTCGCTACATTGATGCACCTTTCTGATAACAGGCATAGAATAATATTACGCATCGTTTGCTCATGCATTACTCTATACCTTCTGTTGTGGAATACAAGTCTCTTGGTTAGTTATCTCACTACACCTTTTGACAAGATTCCTAAGTTCTAGAAGCAATCCGAAACTTTCTATTTGTTGCGATGAAATATGTAGTTCATACATTCATCTAGCATCTTTACTTTGGCAAGTTTCATTACAGTGAAATATATCAAGACTGACAATATCATTTTGATGATCAGTCTTAATGCCATACTGTCAACAAATGACGCAATGAAATATGTTATCGACATTACTGCTAGTGCTGAAATAAAGAATGGAAATATATCCTTCAGCGTGTCTATATATTTCAGACCGATAAGTTTGTGTGCATAGTATTGCCATACGACTACCCAACCGATATTAAGAATAGAGTAGCCCGCAATCATTATCACAATGCCTAGTTTGGCTAGAGCAACAATCAAAACGATTGAGCTCAATAGCAAACCTATGTTTCCCCAAAGATATAAATCAGAGCGTCCCTTACTTATTATCAGGTTTTGAAACGTCCCGTGTAATGGTAGAAAAGCTCCGCTGATACATAGAATCTGAAGTAGGAATACACTTTCTGCCCATTTACTTCCTATCGCCAAAATAATGAATTCTTGCGAGATTATGGCAAGCCCGAACATTACAGGAAATGAAAGGAATGCTGTGAATCTAACCATTTTGCGAAACACGTTGCGTAGTCTTTCCTTGTCATCGTCTATGGATGAGAATACAGGTTGTGCCACTTGTGCCACCGTTCCTGAAACTAAAGAATAAGCTTTGTTGTTCCAACTGTTAGCTTGTGAGAAATTACCTACAGCCTGAACAGGAAACAATCTTCCGAATATAACGATCAGAATGTTGTTGCTTACAGTGTTTATGATAGATGTAAACATTATCTTGCAACTGAATCCAAACATCTTTCTTACTGGTTTGAAGTCAATATGTATTGATGGACGCCAAGGTATATACATAAACTTTCCAAGGCTTGTTATCAGTACATATATAATCTGCTGCCATACAATACTCCAATAAGCCATACCGTTAATAGCCATAGTTATTCCTACAATTCCTGATGCTATCAGTGCCTGAATACGAATCATCGTAGCTTCCTTCACCTTCAGACTCTTGAATAGATAAGCCTGCGGAACAATTCCTATTGCTGATAAGGGTATCGTTATGAAAGACACCCTTGAGAGTGCCACAATTTCTGGTTGCTTGTAGTAAAATGAAATAAGCGGAGAACAAAAGAATAGTATGATGTATAATAATGTTCCCATAAGTAATGAAAACCAGAACACAGAATTATAATCATTGTCTTCTGTCTTTTTCATATTTACCAGTGCCGAGGTGAAGCCACTCTCCTGTATTGCTCCAGCTACGGCTGGAAATATAGCAAGCATGCCAACTAGTGCATAGTCTTTTGGTGAAAGAAGACGAGCTGTTATAATACCAAATAGCGCACCCAGAACCTGCATGCTACCATTATTCATCGCTCCCCATAATATACCTGTGGCAGTTTTCTCTTTTAATGTCTTCATTGTGAATAACAACCTTTTATCGTGATATAATCAAGATTGTATATGCAAATTTAGTATTAAAAGGTGGATAATCAAAGAAAAAACATTATTTTTGCAAATAAAATCTGAATGAAAGTATACTATTATCATACAATAGACATACGTAATGTTTACCAACAATGGCATAATGGAACGTTCCCTGGGCATTTCCTCTATGGTGCTACCCATCTTCGCAATGAGGGAATAGATGTTGTCATGCATCAGCCAATACGACCTAAACAGCGTTGGAAACTTTCATTGCATACAGCTTTTAAAATCCTTACTTGCCATGAGCATTATGATGCCATCTATGCTACTACATTCCGTGGACTTGAGATTATCATTTTTCTTAGGGCTTTTGGTCTCTTCCGCCATCCTGTTTGCGTGTGGCATCATCAGCCAGTGGTAAAAGCAAAAAGTTTTTTTCGTGAAATGATTGCCCGATTATTTTATAAGGGCATTGATCAGATGTTTTTCTTTTCAGATAAAATCATACAAGACTCTTTACATTCTGTAAAGGCAAAGCGTGAACGCATGCATGTTGTAAGATGGGGCGCTGATTTGAAATACTATGATGCGCTATTAAAAAACTTTGATAAGAGTTCACGTTCCGGATTTATTTCAACAGGAAAGGAAATGCGCGATATGCCTACGTTGATAGGTGCTTTCAATCACACGTCTGCGCCTCTTGATATATATTCATGCAGAGAATATCTTGGCACAAACTATGAACGCATGTTTGCCGACATGGAGGTTCATGATAATATAAATATTCATTTGATCGGAGGTTTAGCTCATGCTGAAATGAGTAAACTGGTCAACAAGTCACAATGTGTGGTGATATGTTGTTTCCCCACAAATTATACAGTCGGTCTTACTACTGTTGTTGAGGCTTTGGCACTTGGCATTCCTCTTATTTGTACAAAGAATTTGCAGATGCCAATGGATATTGACCATGAACATTGTGGAATAACCGTAGCTCCAGGTGATATGGTTGGATGGGAGAGAGCGGTGAATTTTATTGCTGAAAATCCAGACGTAGCATCCGATATGGGGCGTCGTGGAAGAGAATTGGCAGAGAAGGTCTATAATCTTGACAATTGCGCTAAAGATATATCGACAGTCTTGAAAACATTAATAAAAAAATGATGAAGGTATTCAATACAGGAGAGACGCAGGAAACTCTGCGTCAGGAATATAACCCTGATGGTTCGGTTCTTCGCCGTGGTCAGCTGCGTATGCTTGATATGCTTATCTATTTGCAGGATGTCTGCAAAAGCATAGGCATACCGTGTCGCATTGATGGTGGAAATGTGCTTGGAGCATTGCGTCATGGCGGCTTTATTCCTTGGGATGATGATATAGATGTTGTAGTGAGCTATTCTGATTACAACAGATTGTGCAGATATCTCATCGAGCATCCGCATCCGCAGTATGTGCTGCAGAATAATGAAACCGATCCTGGTCATTATAAAGAATGGGCATGCCTGCGTGACCTTAAAAGTGAACATCTAAGCAGTGATGCTCAAAGTGAGAGAGAAAGCCGCTCACATAATATTCAAAAGTATCGTGGATTGCATATTGATATATTTCCTTACGAGGGTTATATGATACCTTGGCTCCAGCATTTTGCTGCCAAACTTTCATGCGTAGTCAACTTTGACTTAGCTGGAAGATACCCTCGTCTGGCACAAGCTGGATATAATGTCCTGCATTATGCAGTGTTTCCTCTGTTCCGGGTGATAGGTCACATCTTTGGAAATCCCGATTTGTATATGCATTCTTATGGAGCGTGGTTCTATGAGCGCAATCCAAAGCGCATCATGATACCGCATAAAGACATTATCTTTGAGGGACATACTTTTGAGGGACCTGCTGATCCAGAGGAACTCTGTCGCATCGCATACGGAAACTATATGGAGCTGCCACCTCATGACAAGCGAGACAGACATAAAGTAGAAATTGTTTTTCATGATTAATAATAAATAAGACTATGAATATTGCTGTAATTTTTGCTGGAGGTTCTGGACTGAGAATGCACACAAAGTCTCGTCCAAAACAGTTTCTTGATCTTAATGGCAAGCCTATAATTATTTATACGCTGGAGCTTTTCGATAATCATCCTCAGATAGATGCTATCGTTGTTTCTTGTATAGAGAGTTGGATTCCTTTCTTGGAGAAGATGCTTCGTAAGTTTGAGATCACAAAGGTTGTGAAGATTGTTCCCGGTGGAGATTCAGGACAGGATTCTATTTATAATGGATTGTGTGCTGCCGAGGATATTGCTAGTGGCAAGGATGTCACTGTGTTGATACACGATGGTGTTCGACCACTCATCAGCGAAGATACGATTACTGATAATATCAACAAGGTTAATGAGTGTGGTACTTGTATCACGTGTGTGCCTGCTACTGAAACATTTATTGTGAAGCAGCCCGATGATACATTAGAAATACCTTCTCGTGGAAATTCATTGATAGCCCGTGCACCACAAAGTTTTCATCTTACCGATATAATCGGTGCCCATCGCAGAGCATTGGCTGAAGGCAGACATGATTTCATCGATTCATGTACAATGATGAGCTATTATGGTTATAAGTTGGGAACGATAATCGGACCGATGGAAAATATAAAGATTACAACTCCTACTGATTTCTTTGTGCTTCGTGCTATGGTCAAGGTGCATGAAGATCAACAGATATTTGGACTTTAGAAATATGAATATAATAGAGAAACGTGATATCGACAACTTTGCTGGAATGTTTCCGCTTGCCGAGATGTTAAGAGGGGGTAGGTTTGTCATTACTGGCGCTACAGGATTGTTGGGTGCATGTATGGTAAAGTGCCTTTTAGCTCTTAATAAAAGATATTCACTTGATTTGCATGTCACAAGTGTGGTGAGGAATAAGGAAAAGGCTCTTCGCATATTTGGAGAAGAAACAGCCTGCCACGACTTTTATATATATGACTTCGCGTCATCAGAATCTTTCAACCCTTGTAATGAGGCTGATTATATAGTTCATTTTGCCAGTCCCACTGCTTCAAGATATTTTCTTGAATATCCTGTCGAGACTATTGTAACCGGAATACGTGGCACAGAGAAGGTGTTGGAATATGCATCTTCACATTCTGTAAAGTCTATGGCATATATCTCTTCTCTTGAAGTTTATGGAACCGTTTATGATGATACAATCCCGTTGACAGAAGATCAGCAGGGATACATCAATCCTATTGATGCCCGCAGCAGTTATCCTATTGGTAAGCGTGCTGCCGAATGTCTTTGTCATGCTTATGCTGTTGAAAAGTCATTGCCGGTGCGTATAGCCCGACTTGCTCAGACGTTTGGTGCTGGTGTATCTAAAGATGACAATAGGGTGTTTGCCCAGTTTGCCCGCAGCATCATCTCTGGTAGCGATATCATATTGCATACAACAGGAGAACTTAGCAGATGTTATTGCTATACAACAGATGCTATAAGTTCTATACTCTATATATTATTGAAAGGAAAAGACGGTGAAGCCTATAATGTGGCAAACGAAGAAACCTATATTTCCATTGTAGATATGGCACGTTATCTTTGTACGGAATTCAATCCTGACGTAAAACCAGTTATTGAGTTAAAGGAAGGAATGGGCTATTCGCCTGTCACCAAGTTGAGACTGTCAACAGAGAAGATCCGTTCTCTTGGTTGGACTCCGATGTACAGCATGCACGACATGTTTGCCAACCTTATCGAATCGTTAAGAGCTGATTTGTAATGAAGAATATATTTGCCAGAGTTTATGACACTCTTTTTAATGTCTGCAACAAGCGTGACTTGGGGGAGTGGGATGTAACGCCTCAGTCAGACAGGAATATATATGGAGTGTATCATGTGTATTGTGATACCGATTGGGAAAGATTGGTTGTTAAGCAGATTGAAAGCCTTAAAACCAGTGGACTCTTTGATGCTACTACAACGTTTTATGTAAGTTGTATCACGAGTAAAGAGAGTGATGTTGATAAACTGAAGGAGATTGTTGATAGCGATAAACTACAGATAATATCCGTCACAGATAATCCGCGTAAATATGAATATCCTGCATTGGAATTTGTAAAGCAGATAAGCGCTGCGGAAGATTGCATGATTTATTATTTCCATACCAAGGGAATAAGCTATCAGACTTCAGATTGTACCGACCGTGCCTTCCTTTCTTTTAAAAATAAGATTGTTGCATGGTGTGAAATGATGGAGTATTTCATCTTCTTCAAATGGAATGTTGCCGTCAATGCTCTTAACTCCGGCTATGATACTTATGGCTGTTATCTCTGGCCTCCAAGAAAACAGAAGATGTATTCTGGAAGTTACTGGTGGGCAAATTCTTTGTATATCAGGACACTTCCTGATTTCAGTGAAGATGTTATCTCTCATGATCGGTTTTATTCCGAAACATGGCTCTTTGAGAATACTCATAAGTTCTTCTCTGCATTTGATACAACTGCTGATTTGTATTTTGTTCGCATTTCTCGTTCGTTGTATGCAAAGGGAACAACCAAGGTGACAGATAAGTTCAGGTTTATATTTATGTATAACTATCGAAAGATTCAGAAGCATGTCTTTGGATATAACTATAAAAAGATATGTCAGAAGAAGTTTCAGAAACTTAAAAACAAGACGGCATGAATATTTTTTTAAGGATATACAATACTCTGTTCCGTACAATGCAGCGTCAGGATCTATCCAGATGGGAGCATCCTGTTAATGTGGATATGCAGATATATGGAGTTTATCATGTGTTTTGTGCTGACGGATGGCAGTTGTTGGTTAGAGCCCAAATTGAACATCTGCGTCGTAGTGGGCTTCTTGATGTTACAGCTAAACTCTATGTTAGTTGTGTGTCGTTGCATGAGAGAGATGTAGATATTCTTAAACAAATCGTTAATAGTGATAAGTTAGAAATAATATCTGCCGTCGACAATCCTAAAGTCTTTGAGTATCCCGCTTTGGAATTTCTTCGTGAAAAGGCTGAAAAAGAAGACTGTCTGTTTTATTATTTCCATACAAAGGGTGTTTCTTTTTTCTCAGAAAAGCGCAAAGACTCTTGTTATGTGAAATTCAAGCGCAGAGTTGATGCATGGCGAATACTCATGGAATACTTTCTTATGGATAAATGGCAGGTAGCCGTAAACGTGCTTCTTGATGGTTATGATACTTACGGATGCTACCGATATCCCCCCAAACCTGCACCTTACATAATGTATGCAGGCAACTTCTGGTGGGCAACTTCTAAATATATACGTAGCTTGTCACCAATCAACAGTAGTGGGGATAATACAGATCGTTTTTTGGCAGAAAGATGGTTGTATCATGGAACCCCAAATGATTTTAGTGCCTTTGATACCATCGCTCTTCTTTATCGTGTATATCTGCCACCTGTTTTTTATCAAACCAATTCTAAGCCAATACTCCCATTACTGAAATTTGTATTTAGATATAATGTAGTGAAGATAAGAAAAAATATCTTCAGATATGACTATGATAATCATCTAAATAGAAAATATCAGAAATCTTAAATTATATCATATAGGTCATTTTCCTTTGAATCAATTTGGTTAACTATTCGAAATATAGTTAATTAATCGTAAAATTAAGGAATGTGTTATACCCTTGCATCATGAAGTAAGAATAAAATATGTACCTTTGCACACCGATTACAGGGGCGACTCTTAGAAACCCCAGTAGTGCAATGGTGTTAATAGCCTTACTTTTGGCCGAGTATCGCAGTTAGTGAATCTATTGCACGGCAGAGAAAAAGCTATGGATGGTCTCTTTTAGACTGGAGGCGCCGTGAGGTCTCTGTTATTACAATGTAATTAAACGTTTTTTAGTAGTAAAATTTAATTTTAAAAATGGACACTTTAAGTTACAAGACTATTTCCGCTAATAAGGAAACAGCTAAGAAAGAGTGGGTCGTAGTTGACGCCAGCGATCAGATTGTGGGTCGCCTTTGCTCTAAAGTAGCTAAGCTGCTTCGCGGAAAGTACAAACCAAACTTCACACCTAACTGTGATTGTGGTGACAACGTAATCATTATCAATGCCGCTAAGGTAGTTTTCTCTGGTAAGAAGGAAACTGATAAAGTTTACACACGTTATACTGGTTACCCTGGTGGTCAGCGTTTTAATACACCTGCAGAGCTTCGTACTCGCAAAGATGGTGTAGATAAAATGGTTCGCCACGCTGTAAAGGGTATGCTTCCTAAGGGACGCCTTGGTCGTGCTCTTATGGATAACCTTTATGTATTCGATGGTACAGAGCATGATAAGACTGCTCAGAAGCCAAAATCAATCGATATTAATCAGTATAAATAATTAAGTAAGATGGAAGTAATTAATGCAATTGGTCGCCGTAAAAATGCGGTAGCTCGTATATACCTTTCAGAAGGTACAGGCAAGATCACTATAAATAAGAAAGATTTAACAGAATTCTTTCCATCAGCAATACTTCAGTATGTTGTTAAGCAGCCTTTACAGTTGATGGAAGTTGAAGGTACCTACGACATCAAGGCTACTCTTAACGGTGGTGGTTTTACAGGTCAGAGCCAGGCTCTTCGTCTTGCTATCGCCCGTGCACTTGTTAAGATTAATGCTGATGACAAGAAAAAGTTGAAGGATGCAGGATTCCTTACACGTGACAGCCGTGCTGTTGAGCGTAAGAAACCAGGTCAGCCTAAGGCTCGTCGTCGCTTCCAGTTCAGTAAGCGTTAATCCAACTGAACGATCCTGTTTAGTATCTAAATTGGGTAGATCTGTCCTTTGGACGGCTACTATCCGACTGATTCTAATAAGAATTAAAAAAGAAAGTAAACATTTAAATTAGGAAAAAATGTCAAGAACAAATTTTGACCAGTTACTCCAGGCAGGTTGCCACTTTGGTCACCTTCGTCGTAAGTGGAATCCATCTATGGCTCCTTATATCTTCATGGAGCGTAATGGTATTCATATCATAGACCTTAACAAGACTGTAGCTAAAATTGATGAAGCTTCAGAGGCTCTTAAGGCAATCGCTAAATCAGGTAAGAAAATCCTGTTCGTCGCTACTAAAAAACAGGCTAAGGAAATCGTAGCCGATAAGGCCGCTTCAGTAAACATGCCATTCGTTAACGAGCGTTGGGCAGGTGGTATGCTGACTAACTTCCCTACTATCCGTAAGGCAGTTAAAAAAATGACGAACATCGATAAACTTATGAGCGACGGTACATTCTCTAACCTCTCTAAGCGTGAGTTGTTGCAGATTACTCGTCAGCGTGCTAAGCTTCAAAAGAACCTTGGTTCTATTGCAGATCTTACTCGTTTGCCAAGTGCACTCTTCGTTGTAGACGTAATGGTTGAGCACATCGCTGTTAAGGAAGCTAACCGCCTGGGTATTCCTGTATTCGGTATCGTTGATACCAATTCAGATCCTAAGAACATAAACTTCGTTATCCCAGCTAATGATGACGCTAAGGACAGTGTTGAGACTATCTTGACAGCTGTTTGTGGTGCTATCGCTGAGGGTCTTGAGGAGCGTAAGGCTGAGAAGGCTGACGAAAAGGCTGCTGCAGAGCAGTCTGAGGAAGCTGGCGAAGGCAAGAAGCGCACTCGTAAGGCTCGTAAGGATGAGGCTGCTCCAGCAGCAAAGGAAACAGAGGCTGCTGCTCCTGCAAAGGAAGAAGAAGCTGCTCCTGCTGCTGAATAATTAAATAGGGTCTTATAGGATTTTGATAGGATCTATAAGACCCTAATAAAATCATATAAGACCCTATCACGTTTTTTTAGAACTTTATTTTATTAAAGAAAATCAATATTATGGCTATTTCTATTGAAGATATTAAGAAGCTTCGCGCCATGACAGGTGCTGGTCTTGCTGACGTAAAGAAAGCTCTCACTGAGGCTGAAGGCGATTTTGACAAGGCTAAGGATTTACTTCGTGAGCGTGGCTTGGCTATTGCTGCTAAGCGTTCTGATCGTGAGACATCTAATGGTTGTGTTCTTGTAAAGAGCGTTGATGGTTTTGCAGCTATGGTTGCTGTAAAGTGTGAAACAGACTTCGTTGCTGCTGGTAAGGATTTCGTAGAACTTGTTCAGAACATCCTTGATGCTGCTATCGCAGCAAAGGCTAAGACTATTGATGAGGTTAAGGCTTTGAAACTTGCTAATGGTGATGACGCAGAAACTGCTGTTCAGCATCGTTCAGGTATCTCTGGTGAGAAGATGGAGATTGATGGTTACAACTTCCTTGAAGGTGATAACATCGCTGTATACGATCACATGGGTAAGCACACTCTTGCAACAATGGTTCAGTTGAACGCTAACAACGATGAGGCTGGTCATAAGGTTGCCATGCAGGTTGCTGCTATGCGTCCTGTAGCTCTTGACGAGACTTCTGTTCCTCAGGCTGTTAAAGACGAGGAGTTGAAGGTAGCTATCGAGAAGACTAAGGAAGAGCAGGTTGAGAAGGCTGTTGTTGCAGCTCTTAAGAAGGCTGGTCTTAATCCTAACCTCGTTGACTCTGCTGAGCATATCGAGAGCAACATCAACAAGGGTTGGTTGACACAGGAAGAGGCTGACAAGGCAAAGCAGATTAGCGAAGCTACTGCTGCTGAGAAGACAGCTAATCTTAATGAAACAATGATTCAGAACATTGCTAAAGGTCGTATGGCTAAGTTCTTCAAGGATAACTGCCTTGTAGATCAGGAGTTCCAATTTGGTGATGGTGATAAGATCAGTGTTCAGGATTGGCTCAAGGCACAGGGTGGTCTTTCTATCCTTGCTTACAAGCGCTTTACACTTGCTGCTGAGTAATATTCCCTTCGTGGATAAATATATAAAGAGTCGGAATAATATTCCGGCTCTTTTTTTGTTACTTACAATTAGATTAAGCCATAGTTTCCCAGTAACCTTATTTCCTTTTGTGTCCATGACAACGGCAAAGAAATTACAGTACACACAAAAAAACAATGTACATCAATTACTCCAATAAAATATTTGTCATTTGTGGCATGATATTTACGAAATAGTAATACCTTTGCAGCCGTAAAACTGAAAATCATGATAGAATACATATCACAGGAAGGATACGACAAGATGGTTGCCGAACTTCACGAGCTTATGACCGTTGAACGTCCACGTATTTCCGAAGCAATTTCCGAGGCAAGAGACAAGGGTGATCTTAGTGAGAACTTTGAATACCATGCCGCTAAACGTGAACAGGGCAAGCTGGAAGGACGTATAGACCGCCTGAAAGTAAAACTCACCAATGCACGTATCATTGAGCGCAACCGTCTTACAGCAGATGCCGTACAGTTGTTTTCAACTGTTAAGCTCACCGACCTCACGCACAACCGTGAAATGAAATATACTATTGTGAATCCTATGGAAGCCGACTTCTCCACAGGTAAGATTTCTATTAAGACACCTATTGCCCAAGGACTGCTTAAGAAGCGGGTAGGTGACATCGTAGAAATAAAAGTACCTGCTGGTATGTTGAAGCTCCGCATTGATAATATTTCAATCATGTAGAATATATCAACATCTCTCTTCACTTTAGACAAAAGTGCGTAAATACGCAATAATCTCTAAAGTTATAGAATCTTTTTGCGTATAACCTCGTCAAAAAGCATATTGATGAATAAACAAGCCATTTCATTAAATTGCCCTAACGGCTTAATGAAATGGCTTGCCCTTGTTTATATCAGAAATTATTATCTTTATCCTTTTGTTTGAGAAATAGTTGATATAGTTTCTTTCCAATCTTATCTTTTTTGAATTCTCGCTCATGTTCTATCGGCGATGTTGATAGTCTAATTTTTGATATTCCTTTCTTTAATGATTCAAGTTGAGCAGGTGTTGCTATGAATTGAGCTGTAGAGTTCATATTCCCAGAAGTATGATTTGTAGATTGAGAATCAACATTAATTGCCGTACCATGTAACTTAATGATTTCGCCATCGAATGTTTTAAGTAACATTGTTGCCTCTTTAAGAAAAAGCGAACTATTTGATGTTACTTTTACGATAATAGAATATACAGAGTTTTGTTTAGCTATGCTATAATCAACACAACATCCTTCTTCTGCTAATGGTTTATATGAATAACTAACTGTTTGTGCATAGCTTCCGCATACTAAGAGAAGCATAAGCGAGATTACGAGTGTTTTAATTTTCATTGTATTCTAGTTTTTGTTTGACTAAGTGTGTTTTGCCAACATAGGTTAGAATATCTGTTCACCTCAACAGGCGGAGATATTTTAGCTTAATTATAGCGTTTGACGCAAAGATAAAAACTTTTGAGTAAAATAAAGCATAAATCATTGAAAAAATTATAGTATTTTATTTAGTCATACCTTCTTACAACAGTAAAAAATCTTCATGCTTTTCCTCATAGCACATCTCCACACTATCCACTAAAGCAGTTTCATCCGGTTTGTAGTCAGCTAATAAAATGCCTGAACAAGGAAAAAATCATTCAATTGAGTTGAAAACATGATAGCGAACAGTATGTCATGTAGTTTAACGGTTGTCACCCTATTTCTACGCTAATGGTGATTTAGTGGCAATGAACAGCGCTTATATTAATAATATTTTATAGCACAAACAGACTAAAAGTCGGTCGGTTATGCTATATAGAAAAAGTGAATCAATTCTTGGCGATATCCAACTTAATTTCCCAAGTGTCGTTTTTAGTTAGGTCGAACAAGTAGTACGAATTTGTCCTTTCTGTTAGATGAGTCAAAGTCACAACATGAATATTGTTGTTTTTGGGTATGTACGTACATTTTTTTCTGTCGTATACAAAGAATCTTTGATCGGAGTAAGACACAGTTTTACACTTTGACGGTAGTTTACCAACAACTGGATTGATAACAACAAAGTCAGGAGGGGCTACTAGATGTTGATTTTGTTCTTCTGGTGAAAACAGTTCCCGAAATTCTTGTTCTTTTCTTATATATATCGTGTCGTTACCTTCTACAAAGAGGAACGATACAACATCTTCCATATATCTGTTACGGATAAGTAATGATATGCTGTCACATGTTTTTTCCCTTTTTTGATACAAAGTAAAATTAAGCAATGAATCAGCTTCCTGTTCTGTAAATTTCATTTGCCACCCGAATCTATCAATATTTGCTTTAAATGTCCTGTCATATGAGTGAAAGCTACTATATAGAAAGATTGCTATATATATCATAGCAGGTATACATAGTATAACAAGAAAAATTATATATATTCCTTTTTTCATTTAGTGAGGTAATTTGAAATTCTGTTTTCCAATCTTGTTCATGCTATATCTTATTAAAGCTATGTACAGAATAATATCACCTGCAGAACTTCCTATGTCACACTTGTTCATCATTATCTATTTGTTTTTTACACAACACGACTTGATTTAATTATTAGTTATTCCCATGTATAGTGTGTGATGCCTTGCGTATTACTTTTTTCTTTCCAAAAAAATATTCTATAGAATTGTTATTTAAAAGAACCTTATGATCGGCAACCAACCATGTTTGCATAACTAGAATAGACAGACGATGTTTAACTACCTTAGGATATGACAAAATGTATAAATAGTCATCTTTCATAGGCATTTCTATTTTTGCTCTTTTACTTTTAACATGCTTCCTTATAGAATTTTCTATACACGAATCACCATCGAAAGAAAAATATAGGGTATCAGATTTAACAGTTTTAAGAAGATCCTTTATTATATAATCATACTGTTTCAAATAGCTATTTTGAGCATACAAAGTATGAGGTATACTACATACTATAAATAGCAACACTATGCTTCTTTTTAGAAAACACATTCGTCGGACACGTTGAAATAATTCCATATTTATTATATTTATATATTATACTATTACCACATTCCACTACATATTCTACATGCTTGGCAGTCATCTGCTTTCGTTACCTAACGGATACTGCAAGATTATTCTAATCGTAGGGATGAATGAGAAACATTAATGGCGCTGTTTCATAACTCGACTCATGTAGTAAAAGCAAGTCACGCAATACGCATTAACTATCAGTTATTTTCATGTATACTGCCTGATGCCTTGCGTGTTACTTTTTTATTTACCATGGAATATTGCTAACACCTTACCATCAGACTTCTGTATTGATATCTCGACAACGCCACCCACAGCACCTTTTGGAAGAGAACCAGATATGTACCATACTCTGTTATTTACTAATTCTACATTAAAAGGCTTTTCATTGTTAAATGTTCCATTTTCGCAATAATTAAATATTATCTTTGCAACATCTACTGCTGCCTTAGCATTGGGAATGAGTCCGTTCTGATTACGGTATACGTTAAAAGGGTCTGTTCCTGATTCATAATTGATACTATCATCTACCGATTTTCGTGCATCTATCATATCCTTGTCTACTTTCACATTTCCTTTAAAGATATAATCTTGTTTAACTACGACCTTTTTACTTTTCACTGAGTCATATTCTGACTTGATAAATATTCCTAGTATTATTCCTACTAAAAATATTATTATAGTTGTTATTATTTTTTTCATATCGCTATTTTTTTATATGCCTGTATTTTTATATTTGACAAGTTTAAGATGGTTCTTAAATCGTTTATATTGTAACATAATGGAACCATAGCTTGTAATCGCATATTCTTTTTCTTTTATATTTGGAGAAAGATCGCATTGATTAATCCAAATAGTTATTTTATTTTTAATACATGTTGGCTTTAATATAATGAATAAAGGCTTTGACTTCCAAGTAGTATCTATATTGGGAAACTTCGTTAATAATATTTTATTATTAATATGAATCGTACTGTCTATAACCATTATATATGCGCTGTCACTTTGAGAAATTCTTTCTTTTTCTATTAAATCATGAATTACTCTATTATATATTTTTCCTTGACCATAGGTATTTACCGATAGGAAGGTTAATAAAAAAAGTAGATAAATATTTTTCATTTTATGATGTTAAAGGGAAGTATTGCTATAAATCCATTTTGGTTATATTTATAAATTAAATTTGAACGTATTCCAAACACTATTTGCCTAGAATTAGAAGGACAAGTTTTTATATCTTCCTTCGATAGAGCTTGTTACCAAACTCTTGAATACCCAGGCTTATCAGTCATAGAAGCTCAGAAGTTATTTTAACTCTTGCGCTTTTTTGTTTTTTTTGACCTATATATTATATAGCCACCTCCCCCCAAAAAGGCAACTACTGATAATGCAATTATCCATCTTTTACGCTTTTCTGATTTCATTTCATTATTAATCTCAATATTTAATACTAAAGATGATTTTTCTTGTGCTGCATCTTGTTTTATAAGCTTGCTAAAATATCTTTGAATTTTTTGTAAAGAGTCATTCAAAGATTCTATCTTAGAATTATCTCCAGCTTTAATACATTTAAATATATCCTCTGACACATTAGCTAAACTCCCACTTTTTACACGACCATAAGGATAATAACAAGTAGCAGTCATATTTTTATAGATAAACAAAAGTGTTGAATCGGGTTGTGAATACTCTTGATATGCGTAAGAGGAAGCTAATATTGCATCCTTGTATAAAATAGAAATTTGCTTAGTGATATCTTTTGTTAGTTTAATCTTTTTCTCATGAAAGGAATAGTTGTCCTTTTTCCTATTCATAATAATATCTGTTTCAAAACAAATCAATTCATCTTCTTTTAAGTTATAAAAACCATGTATTGAATTAGATTTGTTAGAGAAACTAAGATATGAAAATTCTGGCTTTTTATTAATTATAAGATTATATACCTCACTAGCATCTCCCAACTGTTTATAAGTCAACGGAGTTAGTCTTTTTTGTGCGTATAAATGGCTGCTTGCCATTATTGTTATAAATAAAATAATATACTGTTCAATTTTATGACTCATGTTGTTTCTTTTTCTTCTTTTTTCATGTAATAAGACAAAAATACATATTGCAATCAATACTGTGGCTAAAGACAATGTGATAGTCCATAATGTTGTCATTTTTTGATCTTCAGATCTGGAATCAAAAAAATAACCTTTTGCAAGTTGCTTATTCTCTAAAAATACAAACTGTGCATACCGAACATCTGGTGTCATTAAACTCTGAAAAAGAAAAAGAGTATTTGTTATTGAATCATTTAATGATTCAATTTTAGAACCATCCTCCTCTTTAATAGCTTCAAAAATTGATTCAGAAACTTTTACTAATTTACCAGACGTTACACTATTTGTTGATTTGGAACAATATGCAATTGTATTTGTGTGTGAAAATAAAAATATAGAATCATTTTTTAATTCATTGCTATAAGTAAAAGATGAAGTTGTAATTGCATCCTCATATAAAGAAGATATATCATTGATTATATCTTTTGTCAGTTTGATCTTTTTCTCATGAAAAGAATTGCCATGCTTGTTTTTTGTAAGAAATATTTCAAAACTTGTGAGTTCACCATTATCCAGACCATAGAAACCATGAATGGACTTATTTGAGAAACAAGCATAAGAAAAATCCGGTTTCTTATCAAGTATAGAATAATACACACAATTAATCTCCCTCGTTTTATTGGATGTAAGCGGGGATAATCTGTCTTGTGCAAACGTTTGACAGTATGCTATAATCATCAACCATAAGATGATATACTTTTTCTTCATAAGCCATTTTCTTTGTTTTTTTTAACAGTGTCACTACTTGTAGAATTTAATTCTATTTGGGGTGTAACATTGTTTTAATCTTGTAAGGTTATAAATGTCACATGGCATAGTAGTAGATATTACGGTTATTTTTCCTTATCGTGTGTAAATCTTATACTTGTTGATTGTTATAAGTATTTCCTTTCATCGTATAGATTTATCTGCTATTGTGCTCTACCTAGTGTCTATTTAGTTAATGGCAAAGATATAAAAAGTTATTTAAGTTTCCAAATATTATGTTTGTATTTTTATCCACCATTTTACAATAGTACA
The DNA here is from genome assembly GCF_017347605.1 of Prevotella herbatica. Lineage (NCBI taxonomy): Bacteria > Pseudomonadati > Bacteroidota > Bacteroidia > Bacteroidales > Prevotellaceae > Prevotella > Prevotella herbatica. The sequence goes on along the minus strand of NZ_AP024484.1, from coordinate 1,107,256 downwards.
AAATTAAGTAATGATATTCTTACTAATGTCTCCCGCAGATTACGCAGATACCCCCCACACCAACCACAAACTGTCTTTGTCTGCAAAATAATGCAGCCTGCTGCATTCCTCTGCTTTATCTGCGGGAGACAATGCAGTTCATGCTGTTGTCCGTTTCTCTGCGAGATCTGCGTTATCTGCGAGAGAATATTCACATGAGCGTACTCAATCAATGTACAAAGCCCCCCAATGTCTCTCGCTGATCTCAATGATTACGCAGACGAACCACAAGAACTGTAATAACTACCAATATGAAACATCTCCGAAATAATGCAGCCCTGCTACATTCTCTCTGCGTGATCTGCGCTATCTGCGTGAGACAGCACAACTTTGATTATCTACGATATTTATTTTGATTGGAACAGCAAGAATTTTTTGAGGTATATCCTTAATAGATGTCGTGTGATTTGATAAAAATAATTCCTTGTTCATATAAATACTTTTTGCTTCTGAATCTAATGATATGGATTGTACGCTCATATTAAACATTCCCAATATTGCGGTCAAATCTGCTGCTAATGTAGTATGGTTTATATACTCTTCTATTTGAGATTTATTCTTACACTTCTGTTCTGGAAGGCGTTGCGATACGATGATGGCAATATCACTAAAATCAGACAGATTACAATGTATATTGATAGTTTTTTCTTCTGAATACTTGCTTGATATAACTTTTAAACATGTTTTCATTTCTTGCAAAGTTTCTCTATAACCTCTCTGTCTTTGAGCTATTGGAAAAGCTGAAAGACCCTTGCTGTTTCTCTTTAAATCATCAATAAAATCATTAGCACTATATGGTACTGTTATACTTATTTTATCGTCATTTTCTGTAACAAGATAACATTTATATTCTATTGTGTCCGCTTTCTGTATAAAATAGACACTTTCAGATTCCGTCAGAGAAAGAATCTTTACTTCCAAGTCTTTGTTTTTGACATGGGTACAAGAAACAAATGTAAATAACATAGAGATAATCACATATAATATATTGTGTTTCTTCATTTTTAATTTATTAATAAGTAAAAAAAATTAAAGAATTTGTTGGGCACTATTTTTTATCATCTATCGTTTTTCCATAATTCGGTTCTTGCACCTTTATTATAGTACTAACGAGTACCAGCACCATTAGAGAGCAGGTGTACTATTTCTTAATCTGTATATTCCCGTACTCATGCGTGTGAGCCAACCAGACTTCACATACTATACTTGCTCTGTACGACTAAGTCCGAGACTCTCTAGCCATGATGTAGTCATCACGCCTGCTGGAAGAGACAGCTTTATTATATTGTTTATTTTAGTTGTCATTTTGTAATAGATAAGTTTTGCAAATATAGCTATAAAATAAACATCCTCCAACTAATTTATCGTTTTATGCTAGTTTAAAGGACAAAGTTCCCATCATTGTTTATTCAGCATGCTTGCATTTACACTTCACTCATGTAGCTTTTTTGTAACTATTCGGATTCAAATCCAAATATATTGCGATATTTTTGGATTTGAATCCGAAAAGATATACATTTGCAAAGTCAGTACATCCTTATTTAGCCCCAAGTTTTCATATATAAACACAATAATATAACAAAAACTTTAGCAAATATCTGCGTGAAACGATGCAGTTTAACTTATGAGTTTAATATGCGTGAATTTGCGCTATCTGTGGGAGACAACATGTCAACCTCTTTCTTGATATTGGCAAGATGTGTCTTTGTACCACAAATTACCATTTGTCCCACAAAGACTCTTGCCCCCGAAGGGGGGATTAAATCACTCCGAAGTCGTGATTAGAGACATAAAGGACATGTTAGCTTTCCAACATACCATTTCTATTTCAAGATTTTAATATTCATAAGTTTTAATTCCTCATTATTCATGCGAACCCATTCATTCCAGTCTTCGTCTAATGATTTTAGTAATGGGCTTGGATGTGTCCTTAATAGTTTTGATAAATAAATCTTTGCATTCTTCTCTCCATCACGCAGGTAAATTGCTTTAATCTTATTAATAGCCATATTCTCGTTGTACTCATCATTCAATGAACTGTCACAAACAGCAATTGTCTTTTCAATGTAATAAGTAGCTGAGTCTTTATTATTTTCCCTTAAGTATTTTTCAGACAGAAAGATAAGCCGTGACGGATTGTTTTCTTGAAGGGTCAAAACTGCATGTTCACCGTTAGCCATAGTCTCATCCATGCGTCCCAATGAAAAGAAAATTCTGGAACGATAAAGATAACATTGCCTCTTACCGATATTCGAAGTATCAACACTAAGTAAATAGTTCGAAAGTTCCAATGCTCTTTTAAGCATTATTGTATCGTTACGCACATAACCCATAAAGAACACATTGTCTAAACTGTCACGAAGTTCTTTGAGATCTTTTTTGTTCTGTCCATTGGCGCATCCTATAATCAATACGAGGCCAATACAAATATACAATATCTTTTTCATAGAAACTTATTAGCTTGTTATTTAATTCTGAAATCATGCTTATATCTTCCCCCTGCACTAGTGATGAAACCAATCATAGACGGTCCTGTAAGCGCCCCATGTCACCCAAGTGCACTATAATTCCAACCTCCAGATACATTTAAATTTATTGGGTGTGCATTTCTATAGCTAATATTATTAATATAGATATAACCTGCAAAATTTGTTCCTTTTGGAACAACACATTTTCCTGTTAGTTTTTTTAGAAATATCTGTAAGTGTTTCATAATTCTAAATCTTACATCATTTGTCTTGCAAAGATAAACTTCTGAAATGGAAAATACAAGAGAATTTGAGAAAAAAAGCCTTGTTTGTATATTTGAAGTAAAATGTGTACGAAATCACTGTCTTATTCAAAACTGTTTTTTTTGTTAAATAAAACAAGGTAGGGAGAAATTACTTTTTGATGGGATTCTGAAGACTAAATTTCTGTGGGGGCATATAACCCCTATTTTCAACTTGACTAGACTAAGCAATATGTGCATAATAGCTTATGTATAATCTCCAGTGAGATAAATGCAGCTTGCTACATTCTCTCTGCGTGATCTGCGCTATCAACTGTCCCCCTTCACAGAAATATGATATAGTCTATTCCGCCTTTACACCTCACTCATGTAATTATTCCTTCACTTTCGACAAAAGTGCGTAAATACGCAAAAATCTCTAAAGTTGGATAGCTAAGTATTCTCTCACGGATTTATTTCCAATGGCTTTCTCTGCGTGAATCTGCGTGAGACCATGTTGTTTATGCTGTTGCATTTAATCTGCACTATTTTGGGAGTTTTTTCATTCTTATAGGTTAATGTAACAGATAAACTATCCAATACTCCTTTTATTAAAAAAGTACGTGTCGTCACGAGTATTGTGTATTATCTGGAAGACTGATTTGGGAGGATCTTATTATAAAGAAAGTAATGGTAGCTGGAGGTTTGGATTCTAATACAGCTACTCTATAAAATGAAGAACGCCCCTCAAGTATGCTGCCTTTCGGCAAGCCTGAGAGGCTTATTATCTTTTAGTTATAATAACTGTCTACCTTTAAATCTTTTGCAAAGATAATACTTTCTGCAAATGCATTTAACTAAATTACTTTTCGTCATTCTATATTTTTTCATTTGATAGCAAAGAGCTGCCTCATAGACGGGTTCGAGTAATCCCGGACCTAATTCATCGTAGACTTTTAATATGGCTTCTTCTATCTTATATGATATTTCGTTTTCTGTCATTACTTTATGTTTTATTTTCTCGTTGGTCCTGCTGATATTCTTTTCATAGCGTTATCAGCGAACGCGAATTTATTTTTTAACTGTATTCTCTCTGCGTGAATCTGCGCTATCAGCGTGAGCCAACGCGCTACCAGAAAAAGTTTTTTTAATGCCACTAATGTCACTTTGTCACAAACCCTTTATTTATCGGGCTTCAGCGAGTGACATTAAGTGACATTATCGGGGTAATAGTGACATTAAATGCCAAATCACACCTGTTTTTGGCGAATTTTCACCAAATATGCAGTACCCGTATTGGTTCTTTTTCGTTCAAGACCATCCATATTTGTCAATACACGCCCCAAACTTCTCAAATTGTTTAGCTTTATAGCAGAACCCAACTGCTTTTTCAGATACGAAAGGATAGCGGCAGTAGTCATGAAACTAGCATTAGAATCATTCTTTGTTCCAATGCTGAAGTATTCATAAAAGTATTGTTCCACAGCGCTCTTAGCCTGAAACTGTTGGTTGCTCTTCATGATCAATGCCGTCTGCTCCTCATCAAAATAGCACGGCTCCTTGTGTTCAAGTGCTCTCAGAGCCTGAGCATACAACTGCACATAGTTAATCTCCTTGCTCACATCTATTGGACTGGTAATTTCTACACCGATAAATCTGCGGCATCCCGATGGATCTGTCAGAACATCTCTCATGTTTGAAGTACCAATGAATGAAGCCCGTCGGGCATGCTGCTCTACATGCTTGCCATACGGACGTTTGATTTTCACGTTTGGCAACTGAATAAGATTCTTCAGGAATCCCTGTTGCACCTGCGGAGATATTTGGTTGAACTCGTCAAGATTAATAATCAGAAACTCACTCATCGCCTGCAACACCTGCTTCTTCTCAGCCAACACCAGATTGTCATTATATCCCCATTGCAGTTCCTGGGGGAGAAGACGCCTGCAAAACGTACTTTTGTTATAGCCCTGTCCGGATATAAGCAGTGGAGCTACACTATTACCGTAACGGCTGTTGCCAATCCCTAGCCATTGATTTACCACAGCCAGAAACCACGTATAAAACCAGTTCTCCCAATTAGCGTTGTTAGTAGGTACTGTCCGTGCCAACTCACGTATGCGGTCGTGCCCGTCCCATTTTCCACGGCATTTCCAAAGAAAGTCTTCAATAGGATTATAGTTTTTCACGTAGTCTGATTCCACATACCTTGTTATATCCTTATCCCATGCGTTCATGCCTTCAAGTCTTGCCTCAATAGCCATGCGGTTTTGCACCCTCTGATCAACCGGCTTATAATCCAAAACCCATGTATTGTTTGGACGGTATTCAGTATATTTCATCACCTCATTATACCTGAATACATATCTGCGTTCAAGAAATTTGATAATCTGCATCTGCTCATTGCGAATGCTCGTAGGATAATCATTATCATCTATTTTTTTATCTCTTGAAAGACTGAATTCTGCATATACAGAAGATATTATTGTACGACAATGGTTAACGGCTTCCCTTGTATTGCGATGTGCCCGCATGTGCAGCACAGCCTCTTCCTCAGGCATACCCATTTTGCATAGCTGCCAAGCCACACGTGAACTGAATGCTTCATGAGCAAATCGCTGTTCGTTATCGTCTATCTGATTAGCGGCAACAATGTCAACAGCCCTATGATACATGAATTCCATCTCATCGTATAGCTTCATGTCGATATTCTCCTGTTTCTCTACATCTACAATTCCGCTTATCGCATCCTTGCCTTCCTTAAAACCAAGATTAGGTTTAAAGTTATCCGGATCAATCAGTAGTGCAGTTGCGTTAAGGTTTAGATATGGACTGTCATCGGCAGTAAGCCTGAATCCATTTTTTATAGATGGGTTCACTATTTTTACGTGTTCGCCTACTGCAGCTTCGTATATCTTTACGGCACATGGATAAGTTGCACGATAAAGTTTTGTGGCTTCCTGCTCATTTTCCGGCATACAGCCGTTGGCTAGCGATGTCTTTACCAAGAGTTTTACGCTTCTTCCGCTCGCTCCCGCAAATGCAGCCAGAGTGGTAGGCAACTGTGCGGCAGCCATTTTCACGGCATCAATACTTTCCTGTCTTTTCAGGTTGCATATCGTAAGCAGTATAATACCGTTATATTCCACAGCAGATATATCACCGTCGGCATCCTTCTGCATCACTACAGACGGGTACACTCTTGGCAAGAGATGCATATTCTGGAAAGTCATACCTTCTGACATGATAGGAATAAAATGGCGCAGATCGGCAATCGTGCCGTTTGATTTGTCATTACAAATACGTTCAATAAGTTTTTCAATGGTGATAGTCTGTAGATAAGTTTTGTTTTGCTTGTCTGTTCTTACAACTGATACTTTCATTTTTCTTTATTTTGTTTATTTTTCTGATACTCTATTATAGGAGTATGAGTAGTGGTAATGTGTTTACATGTGCTGAGTAATAGCCTTTCCTACATTGGGCAATTCAATTACCCACGTTGGGTAATCAAGTTTCTCACGTTAGGTAATCCTGTTACCCACGTTGGGTAATCGTATTACCCAGGCATTGAGGTAATCAAATTACCCAAGCCTCTGGGTAATTTCTTATCATACCTTATTCGCTGAAGTCGTAAATATATCTATAGCCTTCAAACTCTTTCTCTCCGATATACCCATTTTTATGGAATAAATTTAGAATCCATTCCTGCTGTTCTGGAGTAAGCAGTTTCTCTCCTCTATTAAATTTATAGTAAGTGGTGTTACTGCCCAGATAATCAGCTATCATACCTCTTAGGAGTTCCTCGTCTTTTCGTTTTAATTCATTAAGCATGGTGTTAAATCCATAAGCACCTCTCATCATCCTTATTTGTTTGAAGAAGCTGCATTCTCCGTTTTTACATGCATTAGGATAAATAGCATTGCCCAGAGTCACATCATCAGGAACATTTTTTCCCGTCATGAAATGCATACACTCACCAGCCTTTGGACAAGCAGAATTGAAGCAGTTGTACCAGCTTTTAGGTGCATCTGCATAGTTAAATAACGTCTTTTCGTTTTGGTCTTTCATTATGTTGTTTTAGAAATTGTGTCATAAAGTTCTAATGACCTTCAAAGGTACAAAAAATGCATGTATTATGCAAATGTCATAATTGCCTAAAAAACGCCAAAAGTAGGTGTGATTCGGCATTTAATGTCACTTTTGCCCCGATAATGTCACTTAATGTCACTCGCTTAGCCCTTATAAACAAATGGTTTGTGACAAAGTGACATTAGTGACATTGAAAAAACTTTTTCTGGTAGCGGCTATTTCTTATAAAAACAAAGAAATATGGATAAGTATGTTATCACACTCTTATGAGTGTAAATCCAAATATGTAGTTACTTTGTTCAGAGAAATGATTTTATATGTAAATGTTAAATATGTTAATTATAATGGAACATGTTTAATTTATTACTAATTTTGTAATTACACAAAAAAAACAATACCCATGAGATTTAAGTTAACCCTAAAGATTAACCGAGAAAAATACGGAGACACATTGCCCCTGAGTTATCAGTATGAGGCATCTTCTGCGATATATAGAATATTGTCTAACGCAGACGAAGAATATTCAACATGGCTTCATGAAAATGGTTTCAATTTAGATTTTAAAAAGAAGTTTAAGTTATTCACATTTTCTAGAATCGTTGGCGAATATAAGATATTAAAAGATACGGGGCGTATAAGATTTTTTGGGGAAACTGTAGAATGGTATGTTTCTTTTCTTCCCGAGCGGAGTACACAGAAATTCATAGAAGGATTATTTCTTCATCAAACTTTTGAGATTGGTGATAAAAAATCTGTTGTCCAGTTTCATATAACATGTGTTGAGGCTATGCCAGAGCCTGCATATTCTGAGGAGATGGAATTTGAAACGCAATCACCAATGTGTATAAAACTCAGAACAGAAGATGGACATATTGATTATTTATCCCCAAAGGATGTAAGAGCACCTTATTTAATATTCAACGGTTTGTTTGACAAGTATAAGGCCTTTTGTGGTAAATCTTTAGAATATCCACTTGAAGATTGTAAACTAGAGACCCTGTCAGAACCAAAGTCTGCCTTAATTATGATTAAGGCGGGAACCACTGCGCAAACTAGAATCCGTGGATTCCAGTGTCGCTTCAAGGTCAAGGCACCTGTAGAGATTATGAAGATAATCTATTCGAGCGGAATCGGAGTGCAAACTTCGGTAGGGTTCGGATGCGTTGAGGTAATTAATTAGAATAAATAGAACAAATATGATAAATGAACTAATAAATTTTACTGCAAATTTGGATGAAGAGTTCAAAAACTTGGGCTCTACACCAAAAGAGGGATTACATATACGAATGAAGCTCTTTATCAGTGAGTCAGGCGAAGTAAAAATTGATACTTTCGACTTTGAATATGAACAATACTCAAAAAAACAAAAAGGTGAAATTTCTAATTTTCTGATTCAATGTAAACTTTTGCATCAGAACGCATGGTGCATTGATACCAACAAGTGTCTTGACGTACCTACTAAAGCGATTCATACCTGTTCACCTTTTGCCCTTGCGTTTAAGCGCGAACATTTGGAAGGTGGAACAAAGTTCAAAGAGAATATTGGCAAGAAAAAACAGATATATGAACGCTTCGAAGAGTATTTCAATAAAGCTTTTGATTTATTTGAAAACAAAGAGGATGCAGAAAAATATGTAATTTTTAAGCATTTCTTCACACAAAATACTTTCAGTTTTGTTCTTCAAAAAATAGAGGAAAATTACAAGGCTAAACGTATTCAATTCGAAGAAGATCTTGCTCAAATCAAAGAAAAGTTAAAAAGCAGCACTGACAAAACTGGAAAAGCAGAACTAAAGAATCAGGTTGCCACCATTGAGCAAGAGCTTCTCAAAGTAAAACCGTTAGACGACAGCGACTATATCCTCTTTTATCTTGATGTTCCATTGGAATTATACCAACAGGTTCATAAAAAGTATTTGGATGACAAGTTATTTAATACAGCGCTTTATAATACTGAACCGAATCAAGAAGGAGTTATTTTCGGAACCAGCAATTTTATGAATGGCTTCAATAGCAATATGCCTTTCCTGATGCATCAAACTGCGACTTTTGATATAAGTGGAAGAATATCCAACCTCGATGCAAAGCTTCTCTATGAATTGAAAAACATACTTCCAAACAAAACCCTTCCTAATCCATTGCCAGTTTTTATTTATAAAGAAGAGATGCAACAAAAAGTGATTGGAATATTCAAAGAAAGTGGCTTCAAGTTTGGTTATAAAGAGATTATTCAAAACTTAGTTGAAGATCATCCAGACGATATGGGCAACTATTATCTTCTTTTCTGGCAGAATACAAAGGATGGTATTGTTTTTAGAGATTTTGACTTTGTCTCGACTTTTGAATATTTGGTGTCAAGAGAAAAGCCTCTTGTTATATTAAATCTGTTTGATATTAAAGAAAAGGGAGGAAAAGACAATAAACATTACCCAGTTATTCACAATATATTTGACTTTGAACAGCAAGTAATGAAACCATTTATTCAGAATAAGTACTTGCGGGTTGATTATTTTGGAGATTTGAACAAAGATGATTACGCAAAATTAGACTTGACTTTTAGTTCTTTCAGTAGATACCGCAAAGCAATATACGATTATGTGTACAAATCTCAGCGGAATACTATTGACGGTCATATATTTGATGAAATGGTATTTAACGCAATAACCGACGACATTAAAGACAACAATGGTTATAGTATTAGAGAAAAACTCAATATCTGGTATAGTTTATATGAATATTTCAATCCTAAAAATAAAATCAATATGGTAAATAAATTAAAAGACTATCAGGACTTTGTTGCTGCTATCATAGCAGATGAAGCACTGAGTGATATTACGGATGAAAAATTTGCCTTTGCTGCAGGGCAAGTCATTAACTACATTCAGAGTAAAAGTAAATCTGCTGACAATAGTTACAATCTGCTGGAACCTTATTTACAGCAATCTAAATGCACTGAGTTTAAAAGGGCAATAGCCAATGATTTCGGTCGATATAAACATGAAAACTTCTCAAAAAACTTTGAGAAAGTGGCAGCCTTCGTTTTAAGTTATGAAACCTCTGCGAATCTAAAACATTTATTGCCTCAAATTCTTTCAGGTGTATTCTCTAAGAATCAATTATTTAGTACGAACTCTTCAAAATAAAATAATCATGACAACATTTAACAATCGTGTGTATGGCGCAGCCATCATCAAATCAATCAATTCAAATTACAATGCTGATTTTTCTGGTCAACCTCGAAAATTACCTAATGGTATAGTTTATGCGACAGACAAAGCATTGAAATATTCCATTAGGAATTATTGGAATGCAGCACTAAACGAAAAAGTATTTTATTTCAAATCACTAAGCGAAGAAATGTCGCCCAGGACATTAGATGAAACCTACGCTTTCCATTTTGGAGATTTCAAAGAAAAAGATAAAACGAAATTACGCTTGGAAGTTCTTGGGAATATTTTGAAATGTCTTGATGTAAAACTATTTGGAGGTACTTATGCTGGGAAAACCAATATTTCAATACACGGCACATGTCAAATTACTCACGGCTTAAATAAATTTCCCGAGAATGTAATTTATTCCGAACAAATAATGTCTCCTTTCAAAAATTCAAATGAAGCAAGTGCTGATAGTACCATGACAACTTTGGGAACTCAATCTCGCTTGCAGGAAGGGCATTATGTACATCATTTTTCGGTAAATCCAAAGAATATTGAAGGTGACGTTGCAAGAACCGGTGTGGAAGGATTGACAACAGACGATATCGTAAAATTAAAAGAAGGACTTCGCAAGGGAGCGACTTACTATGACTCAGCAGCAAAAGCAGGAACTGAAAACGAGTTATTGCTATGGGTACAACTCAACCCAGATTCAAAAATCGTATTGCCTTCATTTGTGAGCCTAATTGACATTAACGAAGATAAAGAAATTGATTTATCAAGAGTAAGTGCTCTATTAGAAGAGGGGCATATCAAGACGGAAATTGAAAAAATTGAGATTTACTACAACAAATCAAATACAAAAGTAATAGGCGAACCCAATGGTGCTTTATTTACTGAGTTATAAATACTGAGTCACATGAAATTAATATCATTCGACTTAAAAGCGGACTTTGCTTTTTTCCGAATCCCTGACACTAATGCGACCATTAACTTGTCCTACAATATCATTCATCGCCCTGCGGTGTTAGGTGTTTTAGGAGCAATTGTTGGATTAGATGGGTATAAGGAAAAAGGGAAGTTGCCTCAGTATTATGAGGTATTGGAGGATGTGAGAATAGGTGTAGAACCCCTAAATCACGATAAGGGAAATTATACCAAAACCAATATCAAGTATTCTAATACGGTTGGATATGCGAATAAAGGGACAAATTTTCTGACCGAAGAATTGACATTGGTAAAGCCGGAATACAGGATTTATCTTTTGCTTGATGAGGATAACGGATATCAAAAGCAATTGCTTGATAATATAAGAGATGGTTGCGCCGAATTTATTCCTTACTTGGGGAAAAATGAGTTCACGGCTTGGTGGAGTACCAATTCGTACAAAGAATATCATTTTTCAGATGAAAAGGAACCTATCGGGAGCATTAAGATTAAGACTATCTTTCAGAAAGATATGGCTCTAAAGAATAATGTTGAAGCTCCTTTTCCCGATTTGCTCAATTTTGACAATGCCGAAAGTCCGTTCATTTATTTTGAACGTTTACCAAAAGATTTTGACCTATCATTGATGCAATACGACTTAGGTGAGTTTGCATTCTCAAACTATCAAATCAAAAATGCTCAAACATTGGAAAATCTGTTTTTTGTCGAAGAATTAGATGCTTATGTACAATTGTTTTAAAACTGTTTCTGAGATTGTTAGTGATTTACCTGCATTAAGTAGTTATTTACTTGATGCAGGTAGTTACTATGCTCATTTGCCAAAAATAGCAGAAAGACCAATAGAAACAATAGAGGAGCATGTTGATTTGGTAAATCACTATTTCGAAAAACTTGTAGTTGCCCATAAATTAGATTCGGTTATTGATAGACTAATCAATGGCATTTCAACCCAAATTGATTTGGAAACAGGCAACTATATCAAAGTGCTTTTTGTGAATGCCATTGTGTTTCATGACTTTGGAAAAATTAATGAACATTTTCAATTTGAAAAAATGAAAAATGGGAAGTACTTTGAAAGTTCACAAAATGAAAGTCCAATATCATCTAATCACTCTGCCCTAAGTGCTTTTATTTATTTGACAAAACATTTAAATGACATTGTTCTTGAAAAAAAACAAAATCCATTATTGGTAACTTCTTGTCTTTATTTTGCTTATTCTATATTTAAACACCACGGACGAACTTTTGATAATAATTGTAGTGAAACGCTTTTATTTACAGGAATAAAAGCAAAAAATAATTGGTCTGAGATTAATAAATTTTTATCTACATATTTAGAATGTTATCAGTTTGAAATTCATCCCAGTATTTTAAATTTGATTGGAAATGACAGATTATTAAACGAAAGTCCCTTCAGAGATTACGTAAATTCTTTTGAACTGTATTCCCTTTGTCGTCTCAATTTCTCACTCCTCACGGCTTCAGATTATATGGCGACCAACGAGTATATGAATTCATTACCAATAAACGATTTTGGAATACTGACACCGGGCAGAATTGAGGAGCTGTACCATAATGTTAGTCAAAGTGAGTGGATAGATGATTTACATAAGAAGAAAAATTACAACAAAGGTACTTACGATGCTTTGAAAGGTTATAAATTGCGGAACCCAAAAGAAAAAAGCGGTGCCAATCTCAATGTACTCCGCAAAGAGATGGGCATTGAGGTTATTAAAAACATAAGACAATCTTCCCAAAGTAATCTATTCTTTATCGAAGCCCCGACAGGTGGAGGAAAAACAAATCTTTCCATTTTAGCAACTATAGAGTTGCTTAAAATACATAAAGGGCAATACAATAAAGTGTTTTATGTGTTCCCATTTACAACTTTGATTACACAAACATATACAGTTGTGCGGGATATGTTAGGATTGAAAGAAGAAGAAATTATAGAATTGCATTCAAAAGCCGGATTAAAGTCAGCTCAACATGAGGATGATCTATACGGAGACGAAAAGTTGAATTACATTAACCACCTCTTTGTCAACTATCCGTTTTGCCTACTATCGCATATCAGATTCTTTGATATATTAAAAACAAACGAAAAGGAAACCAATTATTTATTGCATCGCTTAGCAAATTCTATTGTTGTGATTGATGAATTACAATCCTATAATCCATCGCATTGGGATAAAGTGATTTATTTTATCCGACAATATGCTGAGAAATTCAATATCAAGTTTATCTTGATGTCAGCTACTTTACCCAAGTTGGATAAACTTAGTTTCATAAATCAAAATGTACAGGATTTTGTCTATCTATTGCCTAATTCAAAAGAACTATATTTCCACAATCCGAATTTTGTAGATCGGGTCAATTTCAATTTTGAATTGTTTGAACGAACTGATTTATCGTTGCAAGAATTAGCAGAAAAAGTAACCGCAGCGTCTAAGGATTATTTGAAATATGATTTTGGATCAGCTAAACCCCAAAAGAGTGTTTATACTATTGTTGAATTTATCTACAAGCAGTCTGCTACAGATTTCTATACTAAAATTTTGGAACAAGATTTTTTCGACAAAATATTCGTGCTATCTGGAACCATACTTAAACATAGAAGAATAGAGATTCTAAATTATTTGAAAAATCCATCGAACAGAAAAAAGAAAATTATCTTGATTACAACTCAGGTGGTTGAAGCCGGTGTAGATATTGATATGGATTTAGGATTTAAAGACCGCTCTATTATTGATTCGGATGAACAATTGGCTGGACGTATCAACCGAAATGTTAATAAAGAACACTGCACACTCTATCTTTTTAATCTCAACAAAGAATCTGTGATTTATGGCAAAGATCTTAGATATAAGATAACAAAAGAGCTAATTAAGCAGGAAGATTACGAGCGAATACTCGCTCAAAAAGATTTTGACGCATTGTACAATAAAATATTTGATGTAAAAAACGATTGGAACACTCGAGAAATGGCAGAAAACTTCAGTGATTATGAATCTGCCATTCTGAATTTGAAATTTGAAAAAGTACATAAAGATTTTCAACTGATAGAACAAAAGAATTTATCCTGTTTCATACCATTGAATATTCCAATTACGGTTCAAAGTGCTGTTGAGGGGAACACTGAGCAAATTTTCAGTTCTTCTGAACTGCTTTTTTTAGAAAATAATGGAATTTTTCCCAATGATAGAAATGAAATATGTGGAAAGGACGTATTTGAAATATATCTTCAATCTATTCATAATATAATAGATTTTACACAGCAACAAATAAGAAAAAAAGTACTCCAAAGTATTATGAGCAAATATGTTTTCTCTATATTTGCAAGTCCCAATATTGAAAATAAATTGGTTAATTTTTATGATAAAGAAAAGTCGGAATATGGATACCTATATATTCAAAGATATACCGACATTTATTCTATCGAACAAGGACTTGATGCTAAAAAACTGACAGGAATAGAAGAAACACAATTTTTATAATATAACTATGAACATCAATGCCACCTACATCAATATATATAATGTGTGCAAACGTGAATTATGGTTGCATGCCAATCAAATACGGTTTGAACATACGTCAGATATCGTGTATGACGGAAAACTCATTCATGAGGATAGCTATCCACTGCGTTCCTCCAAATATGAAGAAATAGAAATCGACGGTATAAAGGTAGACTATTATGATACTAAGAATAAAGTTATTCATGAAATAAAAAGATCGAATAAGATAGAACAGGCACATGAATGGCAACTTAAGTATTATATGTATGTGTTTGAACAGCATGGGGTGACCGATGTGAAAGGAATTCTTGAATATCCAACCTTGAGAAAAACACAGCCTGTTGTTTTGAGTGATGTTGATCGGGATAGGATAAAGGAAATAATTGCAGATATCGATAAAATTATATCTAGCGAAGAGTGTCCTCCTTTACAAAAGAAAGGTATATGCAAGAGTTGTAGCTATTATGAATTTTGTTTCACTAAAGAAGTTGAAGAATGAAAAAGACTTTTTATTTATTTAATCCTGGCATGCTCGAAAGGAAAGATAATACTTTAAAATTTACACCTTTTGATTCTGAGGAAAATCCTATGCAGCCGAGATATTTACCCGTAGAAGATGTCTCAGAATTTTATGTTTTTGGTAGTCTACGTGCTAGTAGCTCTTTATATAATTTTCTTGGGCAGAAAGATATTGCAGTGCACTTCTTTGACTATTATGAGAATTATACGGGTAGTTTTATGCCACGTGATACATTACTTTCAGGAAAAGTTCTGTTAGCTCAAACAGCAGCATATCAAAATAAGAGAAAACGAGTTGAAATTGCTCATAAGTTTATTGATGCTGCTGTATGGAATATGCTAATGAACCTGAACTATTACAATAGACGAGGAAAGGAGCTTGACGAGCAAATTGCTAAAATGAAGTCATTAGCTGAGATTATACCTAATACAGATACAATCCCTGAATTAATGGGTATAGAAGGTTTGATAAGACAAGAATATTATACTGCTTTTGATATCATACTTAATGACTTTAATATGAGCTCTAGGACGAAGCAACCTCCTGAGAATGAAGTTAATGCTCTTATATCATTTGGTAATATGATGTGTTATTCTGAGACTTTGCGTGCGATACATCAAACTCAATTAAATCCTACAATAAGCTATCTTCATACGCCAGGTGAGCGACGTTATTCATTATGTTTAGATGTTTCTGAGATTTTTAAACCAATAATAGTTGATCGAGTGATTTTTAAAGTGTTGAATAAACGTCTTATACAAGAACAACATTTTGATCATAAGCTTAATAGTTGCTTGCTAAATCAGAATGGTAAGAAAATTTATGTGAAAGCTATGGAAGAGCGATATGAAGAAACTTTTAAGCATCGTTCTTTGGGTAGAAATGTGAGTTATAAGCATCTAATAAAGCTAGAATGCTATAAGCTTCTAAAAGATTTACTTGGATTAGAAGAGTATAAACCTTTTAAAATGTATTGGTAATGTATGTAATATTAGTGTATGATATTGGTGAAAAGCGTGTTGGTAAGATGCTTAAATTATGTCGTAAGTATCTTAACTGGATTCAGAATTCTGTTTTTGAAGGTGAAATATCTGAGGTTAAATTAAAAGAATTGAGTATATTTGCAAAATCAATAATGGATATTACTGAAGATAGTATGATCATATTCAGCAACCGTACGGGGTATTATATGGATAAGATTATAGTTGGAAAAGAAAGAATGAAACTTGATAATTTCTTGTAAGAAAAATGTCGATGCCTTGTTAAACGGAAATTTTCAAGTTTATGCTTTTTCCTTTTTCGTTCTTTGACATATTGTAACACCCCATAAATAGGGCATATGTCGATCTCCTATATAAAAATATGTTATTAGACATCGACATATTCTCAATGATTATTTGTATCTTTGCAAACTATAAAAAGTCCTTATAATAAGGATTCCCCTATTTTGACTTATAGGGTTTTAATCATACCTTTATGGAATTGAAATATAGGAATTACTTCCCATCCTTTGCTTCTTAATATGTTTTAATCATACCTTTATGGAATTGAAATAAAAGAAATCGCCCTAGCTAAATCAGAATATAATGGTTTTAATCATACCTTTATGGAATTGAAATTTTAACTAGTTATTTAAACAATACAACTATGAAACGTTTTAATCATACCTTTATGGAATTGAAATCGGTTATATGCCTACTAATGGAACTCTTAGAGAGGTTTTAATCATACCTTTATGGAATTGAAATTGGATAAAAAGAAAACAGAAAAAGGAAAGATTTAGTTTTAATCATACCTTTATGGAATTGAAATCTAGTATATTGTTACCGTCTTTAATTAATAGGCTGTTTTAATCATACCTTTATGGAATTGAAATTTTATTGCAACACTAGCGTTTTTCTCATTTTTAAGTTTTAATCATACCTTTATGGAATTGAAATCTATCTTATTATATCTATTATATATTAATAGTCTTACAGTTTTAATCATACCTTTATGGAATTGAAATCATCGACAACATAGTATTAACAATTTAATAAATAGTTTTAATCATACCTTTATGGAATTGAAATTAAGATAGTCCCAACTCTTTGATTTTGGCACTAAGTTTTAATCATACCTTTATGGAATTGAAATGCAATAGTACCGATGCTTGCACTAGAATCAGTGCCGTTTTAATCATACCTTTATGGAATTGAAATCCTGTAACAATCTCGCAACCTTGAATAGATTGAGTAGTTTTAATCATACCTTTATGGAATTGAAATCTTCTGATTTGGCATCACAACTATTTACAGGAAGTTTTAATCATACCTTTATGGAATTGAAATACACGAGGCTACGGGTGATGTAGTTCATTACAAGAGTTTTAATCATACCTTTATGGAATTGAAATTTTTGAGCCACTTCTTAACTTCGGTTAGTTTTACGTTTTAATCATACCTTTATGGAATTGAAATTGGGCATTAACTAATGTAACTTTTTTGCCAGTAGAGTTTTAATCATACCTTTATGGAATTGAAATTATAAAATAAGTGAGCCACTTCAGGACTCGAACCGTTTTAATCATACCTTTATGGAATTGAAATTATCAAAGCAGACAGGTAAATCTATTGGAGAACTGTTTTAATCATACCTTTATGGAATTGAAATCTTGATTGGCTGTAAGAGTTCCTGTATAAACGCTATTGTTTTAATCATACCTTTATGGAATTGAAATTCAAGTATATTACCATCGCTATCCTTGTAATTAAGTTTTAATCATACCTTTATGGAATTGAAATGTAATTATCTTAATAACTTCATTGTAATTAGTTACTAGTTTTAATCATACCTTTATGGAATTGAAATAGAATTAAATGATATCAATATACAAAGTACAATTGTTTTAATCATACCTTTATGGAATTGAAATAATGGTTTTATCACTTATTCACAAATAAGTTTACTTAAGTTTTAATCATACCTTTATGGAATTGAAATTAAAGTCTACACGATAGACGGATTACCGACCATAAGTTTTAATCATACCTTTATGGAATTGAAATAAGAAGAACACCGCACGGATATTCTATGCCACAAGTTTTAATCATACCTTTATGGAATTGAAATAACGTAGATGCTAAGACTATTCTTTCATTGCGAGTGTTTTAATCATACCTTTATGGAATTGAAATGCGTTAGAGGTGACTTTGAGAACATAGAAACATCGTTTTAATCATACCTTTATGGAATTGAAATCAAACCGAGGTGCAGCGGATACTGCCCAACAATTTGTTTTAATCATACCTTTATGGAATTGAAATATTTGTATAAATACGAACTTGAGGATATGAGACGGTTTTAATCATACCTTTATGGAATTGAAATTGCTCAAATAACTGCTGAAGGAAAATTGATAAATGTTTTAATCATACCTTTATGGAATTGAAATCATTAAACGACATGGATAAGACATTAACAAAACACGTTTTAATCATACCTTTATGGAATTGAAATGCAAGCAACAGTCGTAAGGGCTACTACCGAGAGGGGTTTTAATCATACCTTTATGGAATTGAAATTTGGGTCTACTGAACCGAAGAATGTTCCATATTTACCGTTTTAATCATACCTTTATGGAATTGAAATTGAGAAGGGGTCTTATCTTCGCTAGGTCTATATTGTTTTAATCATACCTTTATGGAATTGAAATATAATTGAACGATGGGACTACTTGCTAGGAGGGTGGTTTTAATCATACCTTTATGGAATTGAAATATATTAGCTTTGCAAACAAACATGATTAAAAGTTTAGTTTTAATCATACCTTTATGGAATTGAAATCCGATTGGTTTAATGTTACCAATCAGAGCGTCTAAGTTTTAATCATACCTTTATGGAATTGAAATGGTGTATGCGGTGGGTTGTCGCTAAAGCCCCAATAGTTTTAATCATACCTTTATGGAATTGAAATTTATTATGTCTAGGTAATCCCCTAGTGGAATTAAGTTTTAATCATACCTTTATGGAATTGAAATAAATAACAATCGCAATATCCATGCGCTGCAAGAGAGTTTTAATCATACCTTTATGGAATTGAAATGAAATAGAACTTAAATCAAATAATAAAAATATTTGTTTTAATCATACCTTTATGGAATTGAAATGAAAATTTAGTTTCTGTAACTACTGCGGCTTGCTTAGTTTTAATCATACCTTTATGGAATTGAAATCATATATTAAGTAACCCTCCGACTTCATCGCCAAGTTTTAATCATACCTTTATGGAATTGAAATTGTGCAGCCAAAAGTTTTATTCGTTGCTTTCTTGGTTTTAATCATACCTTTATGGAATTGAAATCATTTTTGAGTCGAGAATTGCGACACCTTACTTAGTTTTAATCATACCTTTATGGAATTGAAATGTTGAATCGTAAGAATATTGCATGCAATGTTTTTTTAGTTTTAATCATACCTTTATGGAATTGAAATTCCCTTCAGAACATCAAGCAGATGCAAGAATATTTAGTTTTAATCATACCTTTATGGAATTGAAATGTTGCAAAGTCATTGACCTTTTCATTGTCTTCTAGTTTTAATCATACCTTTATGGAATTGAAATATCACATTTTCTTGTTGAGAAGATAATTTGGATGGTGTTTTAATCATACCTTTATGGAATTGAAATCTCCTATCCCAGTTAAAGGATGCCGTATGGGATGGTTTTAATCATACCTTTATGGAATTGAAATTCAGAAATTGGCTCTCCACCTATAACATTTAAACGTTTTAATCATACCTTTATGGAATTGAAATATATTAAAAGGGACTTTAAAAAGTTCTTTTTTTCTTTGTTTTAATCATACCTTTATGGAATTGAAATATAGATGAATGTGAGATACCTGCTGAGTACAAAGAGTTTTAATCATACCTTTATGGAATTGAAATTCAAGATCAAAATCTCTACGAACATTGAAATCATCCAGTTTTAATCATACCTTTATGGAATTGAAATAATATAGGGAATGTTGTGAGCAGAGTGTCGAGCCGGTTTTAATCATACCTTTATGGAATTGAAATGAAGAAAAATAGGAGAACCTAAAAAATTCTAAGAGTTTTAATCATACCTTTATGGAATTGAAATTCATTATACTCTTCTTAACATCTTGCTCTTCAGTAGTTTTAATCATACCTTTATGGAATTGAAATGTTTTATTAAGTTCTTGCTGTCGCTGCAATGCTTGTTTTAATCATACCTTTATGGAATTGAAATACATGACAGAGTTCACGGCATCTGCTGGATTCGTGTTTTAATCATACCTTTATGGAATTGAAATTACGGTGCTAGAGTATTGGCATACGACGGTACCGGTTTTAATCATACCTTTATGGAATTGAAATATTAGAACGATTTGCAGCGAACAAGGGACTTAATCGTTTTAATCATACCTTTATGGAATTGAAATCTGCCTGATATATAGCACCATCTTTTTCTATAGAGTTTTAATCATACCTTTATGGAATTGAAATGAAGGAAGAGGAGGAGACAAAAACGGTAAAGATTGTTTTAATCATACCTTTATGGAATTGAAATTCATGGTGTCGGCTGTCATAAAATTGAAGTCGGGAGTTTTAATCATACCTTTATGGAATTGAAATGCACAATGGCAGAGGCAATTATTGCAGAGATTAAGTTTTAATCATACCTTTATGGAATTGAAATAGTAGTCCCGGAGTCTCTATAATTTGCGTCTTTAAGTTTTAATCATACCTTTATGGAATTGAAATACAGTAAGCTGACTGTTATATGTAGCGCCATTATGTTTTAATCATACCTTTATGGAATTGAAATGCAGACGGAACGGTTAAAACTATCCGTGACTTCTGTTTTAATCATACCTTTATGGAATTGAAATATATATAGCATGGGTTATATCAACATATATAGACTATGTTTTAATCATACCTTTATGGAATTGAAATAAATAAAATATAAACAATATGACAATAGAAGAAGCGTTTTAATCATACCTTTATGGAATTGAAATGCAGATAATTTGTTTATGTACGGAGAAAGTGCAAGTTTTAATCATACCTTTATGGAATTGAAATCGATGGAGATGTTTTGGGAATAGTAACAATTATAGCGTTTTAATCATACCTTTATGGAATTGAAATATCGGTGGATTTTGAGGTGGCTGCTGTGGTTGGTGTTTTAATCATACCTTTATGGAATTGAAATAGCAATGAAATAATAATATCGTTCGGTATTCTGTGTTTTAATCATACCTTTATGGAATTGAAATCTTACAGTAGGTTTTGTTTCATCAACCTTTTCGGGGTTTTAATCATACCTTTATGGAATTGAAATCTTACAGTAGGTTTTGTTTCATCAACCTTTTCGGGGTTTTAATCATACCTTTATGGAATTGAAATTCGGCGTTGGTAAATAGTTATGTACCCCTTTTTAAGTTTTAATCATACCTTTATGGAATTGAAATAGAAAAATATTGATTTAAGTGCTATCAATTCGCTAGTTTTAATCATACCTTTATGGAATTGAAATACATGCATCATTTTAAGCCATTTCTTAACATCTTGTTTTAATCATACCTTTATGGAATTGAAATATTCTTAATCTGCGCATTAAGAAGAGTAGTGACGGTTTTAATCATACCTTTATGGAATTGAAATGTGCTACTACTATGACTGCAAGTACCTTTATTGGAGTTTTAATCATACCTTTATGGAATTGAAATATCTCTATGAAACTAGGCTTGCAGATAATTTGCCTAAGGTTTTAATCATACCTTTATGGAATTGAAATCCGCTTACAAGGTAATCAGGAAATCCTGTTGAATAGTTTTAATCATACCTTTATGGAATTGAAATATAGGAGTTCCATATATCTGTTCCTGAGCAAAGAAAGTTTTAATCATACCTTTATGGAATTGAAATTACACTTAAAGGGCTTGTCGCTCGATGGCGGCTATAGTTTTAATCATACCTTTATGGAATTGAAATACGGCTTATGCGAAGTTTACCGCAGCGGCTAAATTGTTTTAATCATACCTTTATGGAATTGAAATAACGGCAACGACCTCGGCAACTTTGGCGCAAAATCGTTTTAATCATACCTTTATGGAATTGAAATCTACGATAGAAGAAAACAACGCTCTCGCTACGCTGTTTTAATCGTACCTATATGGAATTGAAATTTCACATACTGCTCGCCAAGTTCAAATTTGCACTGGCGTTTTAATCGTACCTATATGGAATTTAAATACTTGAAGTCATATATTGTGACTTCAAGTTTGAAGTTTCTATAATCTGTTTCTTTTATGTCCCTAACTGATGTTATAGGCGTCTAATAATTTATTGTTGTTTATGAAAGACTTGTGACTATTTGCAAATGCCGGACTTATTCGTAGTTTTTATCCTAGTTTAAAGGGCAAAATACCTATAATGTTTTATTTTACATGCATATTTGCAATACTATTGTTTGCAAATTCAATAGTAAAATAAACTAAAGTGTGAAATACATGCTATTGAAACTTAGTACATTCCCGTAGATTTTCTTTTCTCTATATGTATTTGTACTATCTGCTAAAGCAAATTAATTCATCTGCTAGTGTTGTGCTCTGTGGGAATCTGCGCTATCTGCGGGGGAACATACTGTTTACGCTGCTGCATTTAATTTGTGAGCTACCATCATGATATAATTGGATATCGCATTTTGCGATATCCAATTACCGAACTCATTTTAGTGAATTGAAACGTAAAGCCGATAGGGAATCGGTTTGTATTATATTCTACCTATTATTAATACGACCAATCCCTAACTGATGTTATAGGCATCAAATAATTTTATTCATCCGACATTTTGAGCAATATAGCAATCATAGAAACGATAGCTAAATATGAACAGTCTTCCTTGGATTCCTTACCAGTTTCTAGTGACAAGTAATAAGGTGTACCTCGGTCCCTTTCGCTCTAGTTACCATTTTTTAAACAAAAGATGAAATATCTTAAAAAAATATCCGTTAAACAAATGAATTCTGATATTAATTCCTATCTTTGCCACGATTAATATTTCATGATTGACATAGATTGCAGTAGATGATACAAACTTGTATCAAACTATCAAATATGGCGATACAATTTTGATACAAATTTATAAAAATATTATTGTATGTTTTTAGATTCTTTCTTTGAAAATTCCGCAAAAACGTTCCCCAATAACATAGCAATTGAAGAAGGTAAAAAACGATATACCTATATTGATGCTGAACAGTTAGCAAACAAATTGGCAAACTACCTTAAAGGTTTGTCGATAGGTCCTGAAGACAAAGTCACAATCCTCTTGCCACGTTGCGCTGAAGTAATCATCTCCATGCTTGGCATTCTCAAAACTGGTGCGGCATATATTCCGCTCGATCCCGAGATTCCTGCAGACAGAGTTAACTTCATTATGGAGGATGCTGATGCCAAACTGCTTATTACTTCTAATGAGATATTGGATAGAATAGGTGATCAATTGTCATCATTCCCAATATTCAATATCGACAAACAGAGAACAGAGCTAGACGATTATCCTGACACAAAACCCATCGTGGATGGAAGAAGTGAGGATAATCTATGCTATATGATCTATACATCAGGTACCACGGGTAAGCCTAAAGGGGTGCTGCTGATGCATAAAAACGCCGTGACATACGTTAACGGAGCAAGAAAGATTTACCCAATCAACGAAACCGACAGAGCCTTACAGGGATTTTCTGTATCTTTTGATGCCTCTGTGGAAGAAATCTGGGTACCGTTATCGGCAGGTTCCACTCTTGTGATTGGTACATTCGACATCATGCGCTCTGGCGACAGGTTTTCTTCTATACTGCAAAATCTGGGTATTACATTCCTATCTTGTGCGCCAACATTGTTGTCGATGGTAAAAGATGATATTCCAGATCTTAGAATACTGATATTTGGCGGTGAGGTTTGCTCCCGCGATATCGCCAACCGTTGGTGTAAAAAGGGTCGTATGGTGTACAACACTTACGGTCCTACAGAAGCAACGGTGATTGCCACATATTCTATTCTTGAACCCTGTCAGGAGGTTACCATCGGTAAAGCCTTGGACGGATATGAAGTTCTCTTGGTGGATGAAGAGATGAACGTGATTGACGAGACTGACAAGGAGGGTGAGATTCTTATTGGTGGTGACTGTATAGCTCGTGGCTATTTAAACCGTGACGACCTCACAGCAAAGAAATTTATCACTACCGAACGTTACTGCGGTAAGATGAAACGATATTATCGCACTGGCGATTTGGCTAAATATAATAAGGATCACGAATTTGTGTTTATTGGACGTGCCGACGCACAGGTGAAAGTACGTGGATTCCGTGTGGAACTTGCTGAGATAGAAGGACTGCTGATGCAGAATGATGCCATACAGGCGGCAGCGGTAACACTTGATAATGCGACTCAACAGTTAGCAGCTTTCGTTGTGTTACGTGCGGGAAAGACGGTAGACCGTGCCGTCGTAGCCAAGCAGTTGAGGTTGTTACTGCCTTATTACATGATTCCATCAACGCTCGATGAGATAAGCGAACTGCCAATGACATCGAGCCAGAAGATAGACCGCAAGAGATTGCCGGCTCCTAAAACTCCATTGAGTTTCTCGAAAGACAGAGATATCATTCAACCTTCAACACCACTGGAGAAGTCTATGGTTAAAGTTATTGCCAAGAACATTGGGCGTGATGACATTTCAATGGACGATCACTTCTTTAATGATCTGGGAGGGCACTCGCTGCTCGCTGCGATTGTCGTGTCGGAGATGAGAGAACAGAAGATGTTTGAGAATATGTCTGTGGTGGATGTTTACAAATTTCCGGTGCTTTCAGATCTTGCAAAGGAACTGGAGGGCAAACGTCCCGCAGCTGATGAGAAGAAAGAGGAGAGGGATATATACAAGGTGCCAACATGGAAATATTATCTTTGCTCTTTATCTCAGGGCATCTCACTGGTATTCCTAACCTTATTGTTCGGATTGGAATGGCTAGGACCTTTCTTTGTCTATTCTTATTTCTATTCAGCTGACTATGGAATGGTTGACTCTATCTATATCAGTTTGATGTCATACTTCCTGATTCTGCCCTGCCTCACGGTATTCTCTATTCTATTTAAATGGATTGTTATTGGACGAATACGCCCAGGCAAATACAAACTATGGGGTAGTTACTACTTCCGCTTCTGGATTGTAGGTAAGGTTACAGCTATCTGTCCTGTGATATATTTTACAGGAACATCCATCATGAACTGGTTTATGCGGTTTATGGGTGCAAAAGTAGGAAATAATACCTATATCAATACATCAGCCATTGACGCATTCGACCTTGTGAAGATAGGCGATAATGTAAGTATTTGTACGGATACACACCTGAGAGGATATACCATTGAAGATGGTTGGCTAAAGATAGGCACGATAGAACTGGAAGACAATGCTTTTGTAGGAACTAGATGCTGTCTGGCACATAATTCTAAAATGGGTAAAAACAGTTCGATAGAAGACTTGACACTGATTCCTGAAGGTACAACAATACCTGCTAACGAGAACTGGGGTGGTTCACCTCCACGCAAAATAGGGATCAACGAAAAGAAAGAGACGATCAAACTATGGTCTCCGAAATTTACGTTGCTTTCATTGGCATCTGTTTTCATCATTCCACTTATCACGATGGTGGCTTTCTTCCCTGGTATGTTGGCAGTGGCTCACATCAATTATGTTTCCAGTATCTGGCATTTTGCATGGATAACACTACTGATTGGTGTTTCATTCGTGGTGCTTCTGACAGTGATTATTGCAATATTCAAATGGTTGCTTCTGGGCAATATCAAGGAAGGACGCTACAAGGTGAACAGTCTTTTCTACTATAAGAAATGGTTTTTTGACCAGTTGATGAAGTTGAGCTTGCAGGTAATAGGTACACTTTACACAACGCTCTACCTGCAAAAGTGGTTCAAGATGCTAGGTGTAAAGATGGGAAAGCGTGTGGAAATATCTACCGTAGAGTTTATTTCTCCAGACTTACTTGTTACGGGAGATGAATGTTTCCTTGCCGATTCTGTTTCAGTGGGAGCATCGTATGTTCGTAACGGCTATATTGAGATTGCCAAAACATATATTGGAAACCGTACATTCGTAGGCAATAGTGCCGTAATGAGTCCGGGAACCAAGCTAGGAGACGATGTGCTTGTGGGTGTACTTTCAAAGATGAAGGAAGAGAATCTGCCTGCAAAAGATGGCACAAACTGGTTTGGATCACCTGCGGTATTCCTGCCACGAAGGGATGTGAATCATGATTTCTCGTCAGAACGCACTTATAAACCTTCAAAGAAACTGTTCTGCTACCGATATTTCATCGAGTTTTTCCGTGTTATCCTGCCATCAACATTCTTCATCTTCATGGCGGGTATCATCACTGATGTAACTTCTTACATGCAGATTGAGAGGTCTCTTAGTGAACTAATATTATGGTTCCCATTACTCTACATTGGTGCATCAATCATCGGTGTATTTATCACAGCACTGCTGAAATGGGTCATCGTTGGAAAATACGTGCCACAAAACAAACCTTTATGGAGCGGATTTGTATGGCGTAGCGAACTTATCACCGGTCTGTATGAGAATTTCTTGGTATTGTTTTGCTTGAACATCCTTACAGGAACACCATTCATAAAGTATCCACTTCGACTACTTGGCTGTAAGATTGGTAAACGAACCTGTCTGTTTACAACCCAGATTACAGAGTTTGACCTGATACATGTAGATGACTACGTTGCCCTT
The DNA here is from genome assembly GCF_017347605.1 of Prevotella herbatica. Classification (NCBI taxonomy): domain Bacteria; kingdom Pseudomonadati; phylum Bacteroidota; class Bacteroidia; order Bacteroidales; family Prevotellaceae; genus Prevotella; species Prevotella herbatica. Next base: position 1,080,447 of record NZ_AP024484.1, on the reverse strand, counting down.
AACGACAACTGTACCATGCAGACTCACCTCTTTGAGGATCGTGTGATGAAGATGTCGTATGTAACGATGGAAGAAAACTGTTCTGTTGGTGGTATGTCGGTTGTGCTTTATGATTCAAAGATGGAAAAGAATGCTATCCTTGATCCACTGTCTGTATTGATGAAGAATGAGACACTGTCTGCTGATAACAGATACATCGGTGCTCCGGCAAACAAAGTATAAATGACTTAGAAAATAGTCTCATCTAGATATAAATGAGTTTTGTAAAGCTAGAAATTAAAGGACTATGAGAATAAGAAAGACTCTTATTACTGCTTGTGTCATTCTCGTTTATGGGCAAAGCGCTATGGGGCAATCACGAATTATTGTTTGTGATGCAACTACCAAAGCGCCTATACCATATACGAATGTTTATAAAGCGGAAAAAGGGGAATATAGAGGTACTGTGACTGATGAAAAGGGAATTGCAACGATTGACTTTTCTTTTCAAAAACTCTGTATTAGTCATGTTGGTTACACACAACAAACATTCACTAATACACCAGACACAGTATTTCTTATTCCGAAAGAGAATCTTTTGTCAGAAGTTGTTGTCAGTAATACGGAACCGCAATGGATTCGCCCTTTCTTAAAGAGGTTTATTGAGCATAAAAAAGATAAATACCGAACTGCAACAGAAAATTTCCACTATAGTTATAGCACCCGAAATGCGAGTGACAATAGCGGCTATTGGTTTGAAAATTCTGGCATAATCAGAATACCTTTATCATCAACAAAAACACGATTTGAAATAAAACCATCGAAAGGGTATATTCATTTCAAAGATAGTACCGCAGGTTGTGATTTCACAAACATGAAGCGAATGGTTTATCATGACTTCGTGGATGAAATGGATATGAAATTTATTAAGCACCATAAATTCCAAGTTAATGATGCTTTTAATGCGGAAGACAAAGATGTGGTTCAACTTTATTTCAAGTCTATAAAATATGATAAAGAAGATAAGGGGTATATTAATGTAGATACCGCTAAATGCATCATTCTCTCTGTCATACGAGATACTGGTATTGGCTATAATATAGACAACAACACGAATGGTTTTACGAGAACTACCTTTAATATTCTTACAGGTTGGAAGTATTCTAAATGGATCGTAAATCAAAAGATTACTTATTCTGATATTAATGGAGTCTATTATCCTTCTTTGTGTAGATATAAAGCTTACATCCTTGCTGAATCAGAAAAGGGGAAATATGCCGGAAGGAAGTTTGATTCTTTTGAATCTGAAATAATTTTCAATCAAACGAACTCTCAAGAAGAAACTGGATTCTTTGATCTTGCGGAACCGTGGTATATGAAGATTATAGTTAGCAAAAAAGAAAGACTAGCTGAAGAGCAACTACAAAATATACCTAAAGAATACATTCTATATTAAATTATGATATATAATGTTCATGGGCTGCGTGAGTTTATTCTCTCACAGATTCCTGTAGTTTCCCGCAGAGATTTATTCACTGTATGTATACACGCCTAGATGCTAAAGGCGTTGTGTCAAGCAAGCGAGAAAGAAAGCTGTTATACCTCTTCGAAATTCTCCTATACCTTCAAAAAGTACATGATTTGACAGACTTTAAGATAGTTAAATCTGTGGCAAAATTTGCATATATAATAATTTGTTTGTAATTTTGCCACAGATTAAAGAGCAATAAACCAAATGAAAGAAACAATAGGAAATAATCTAAAATCACTAAGAGAAGCCAATAAATTTACACAAGAGAATGTTGCAAGGTATCTAGGCGTTAGTCGCTCAACCTATTCTATGTATGAGTTGGGAGAGCGTGAAATGCCTTTGGAACAAATGGAAAAAGCGGCAGAGCTTTTTGGATGCGACCTCGATGTTCTTTTTGAAGAAGATGCAAAGGCTATTGAAAGTGCACTTGCCTGTGCCTTCAGAGTAGACAATTTGTCACCTGAGGACATGGAACAAATTGCCCATTTTAAGGGTATCGTGAAAAATTATTTAAAGATGAATAATCTCTTTACTAGCCATGGTATTAAGTAAAAAGCAAGCAGAACAGAATGCGAAGTTTTTCCGTATTAAAATAGGACTAAATTCTTCGGAGGCTATAGATGTGAAAACCGTTTTGAGGAAACTGAACATACTAACAGTTTATCTTCCAATGTCTGAAACCGCATACGGTTTGTCGTTGTCGTCGCAACAAGGCGATAAGTTCATTCTTGTAAACAGCAACACACGTAAGGGCAGACAGCATTTCACTATTGCCCACGAACTTTTCCATCTGTTCTACGATGACAATCCTACTCCTCATCTCTGCACGAAAGACGGACGTTCGGCTACAGAAAAAGCGGCTGATGCTTTTGCTGCTGCTTTGTTGATGCCAGAGGATGGTGTTATAGAAATGATTCCCGATAAATATTTAAAAAGCAAAGAATTACCAATATCTGTAGTATTGCGTCTGGAGCAGTATTTCCGTGTGTCTCGTTCAGCTATGCTCTACAGACTCAAAAACATCAATGTAATTTCTCAAGACAATTTAGACAAGCTGCTTGAACTTGCTCCAAAACAAACCGCAAAAGACTATGGTTACGACACCACACTTTATGAATGTGGCAACGACTATCTTATAATAGGTGATTATGGGGAGAAAGCGAGATTGCTGTTTGAATCTGAAATCATATCAGAGGGCCACTATGAAGAACTAATAAATAAAATACGACATGACAAAGAGGAAGATAGTGCTGGATGCTGATGTTATCATATTGTTAATCTCCACAAAGGTAAATTGTCGTGTAGTTCAATTTATAGGATTCTGCTAACAAGTATAGTATGACCTTTTGAGCAAGGATGATGCATCTACCACTAAAAAGGAATTCAACAATAGAGATTATTTCTCTATTTTACAATTTCTCAAAAAAAAGTTTCAAAAATCGTGCAGTCTTTTGATAAAAACTACTCCTTGAAATAAAATGAGTAAATATATTTATGAATATAGATATTAATATAGACGCATGTAGGCAGGGAGATCGAGAGGCTCTTGGAACATTATATCAGACATACTCTGGGAGATTAATGAGGATTTGTTTGCACTATGTGAAAGATAGAAATACGGCAGAAGATATTTTGCACGATGCTTTTATTATTATCTTTACCTCTATAAAAACACTGAAAGACAACTCTAAACTCGAAGGGTGGATGATTACCATCGTGAGGAATCTTTCATTGAAATATCTACAAAGTGTAGAAAAAGACGAAATACCGTTATCGTATCTGGGGATTGATATTCCAGATAAAGGACGTGAAGAACAAAAAAACATTGAATTGGAACTATTGCTGTCAGCAATAGAGTCCTTACCAGAGGGAAATCGGGAAGTGTTCAAACTCTCCGTGCTGGACGGTCTATCCCATAAGGAAATCGGAGAAATGCTTGGCATCAATCCACACAGTTCATCGTCACAGCTGTTCAGAGCAAAGAAAATGCTACGTACAATACTGATTAACTATTGGATGCTGTTAGTATTGCCAATTCTCATCCCGATATATATCTATTTCATAACGAGAGAAAAGTCTATTGGAAAGTCTGATTATAAGTCTATGGCAGACAACTCTCATAAAGATAAATCCAAGATTGTTCAAAAAAATGGAAATGCGCTGAAGATAAAACAACCAAAATACTCGCCCCCATCAAGCACAAAGAATGATAATGGCAATATTTGGGCGGAAACAACTGTTCATGCTGAGAGACAATCTCCACAAATAAAAACAGACAGTGTGGAAGCAGAACACCGCACCGCACCATTCAATGCAGATTCCTTACAGAAATATCTAGCAAAGGGTATCGGTATGGAGGATGATTCTTTGCATCGTCTTCTACAAATTCATGAAAACAAACTGGTGGCATTGAATGAAGGTTCAGCTATCAAACTCAGCCATAAGAAGAAATATCCGTGGACATTCAACTTCGGTTACTCTTCAAATCCTTCAGGCAACGCCACATCGAGTTTGAATTATTTGTCGGTTATAGACTATGCTAACGGCGGTGCAGCTGCCAAAATTTATTCTTTGAACGAATATATTGATTACCTTGACAGAAACCGTACGATGATGGATTCAACGGAGAACGCAAGGCTGCGCCAAATAGCAATGAATACAGATGGATCAACTGATCAAGACTTAGGTGAAAAGATCCATCACTATCGTCCTCAGACTTACAGTCTGTCGCTTAATAAGCAGTTGACACCACGATGGACCTTTGGCACTGGACTTACCTACACAAGGCTGAAGTCTGAATTTGAGAGTCCATTTAATGATGCTAATCTGAAGAAGACACAGAAGATAGATTACATAGGTATACCTTTGAGAATGACTTACAGCGTATGGAATAAGGGACGATTTAATGTTTACGCTACGGGAGGTGTTACCTTCGAAATGCCGATACATAGTTCTCTCACGAAAGACTTTATTATCACTTCGGATTCTTCGTTCACAATGAAGGAAACTGTTCATCCACGTTACCAATGGTCTGTGAATGTAGGTGTGGGTATGCAATATCGCATTTTCAAGCCATTCAGCTTCTATCTGGAACCGAACCTGTTCTACTACTTCGGTAATGGCAGTGGTATTGAAACATATAGAACTGAACATCCGTTCACATTCAGCATACCTTTTGGATTAAGGTTGACATGGTAATAATCAAATAATATATAACTTATGAAACACTTAAAGGTAACAAAAATTTTGTTGGCACTTAGCATTCTAGGAGTCATGACTGCATGCTCTTCAGAAAACACATTGATTGGAAATGTGAAGGTATCAGACGTTAGTACTTCTGACTGCAAAACGTCTTTGTCGAAAGCGGATACTCGCATAGAATACTATAATGACATTTATAGTAAAAAGCCGACATTGACTATGCTCATGGGAAATGACTATACAATTAGCGCACAATTTCTTGATGTACTGGATAATTGCCAGATTGGGCAGTTTCATGTAGATGCGAGCAGTCATGATAATACGATTGTGCTAATTCTTTACCCAGAACAGGATATGTTGACAGACTGCATTTGCCAGTATGATGTGAACTTTAAAATGAAAGATTTAGTTCCAGGGAATTATCAAATAATGGTATATCATACGACTTCAACAAAGCAGACAAACTCATCAAACAAAATATATGAGGGAACTGTAAATTTGGAAATAAACAAGTCAGTAACGCTAACTATGATTCGCTAAGATATAGGAATGAAAAGAAGTAGACGGTGTGCACATCTTTGCACACCGTTTTTTTATGGAATTAAGTCTTAGAAAATAACTTTATGTCAGAAAGGGAGCAGTCATTTGCTTATAATTGTATCTATTATTTGATAGACTCATTGGGCAGTCTCAGTTTGTTTAACCATTTAAAGAGATACATAAATGCAAGCAAGACACTTAGACAGAAAAAGATATTTTGAAGATTCAGCCATAACATCGGCGCATTATTACTTTCCATACATCGAAAAGTTCCATCCCATAAATAAAGACAACCGAGTATTAGAAATAGGATGTGGCGAGGGCGGTAATTTAAAACCTTTTGCAAAAGCTGGCTGTCGTGTCATCGGAATTGATATGGCTCAAATAAGGATAGAACTAGCGAGACATTTCTTTGCGGTAGAAGGTTTAGAAGGTGATTTTGAGTGTGATGACTTTCTAAAAATTCCTATTCCAAGAGAAGATAAGGAAAAGTTTGACATTATTATTCTGCACGATGTCATTGAGCATGTTCCTGATAAGTATGCATTTATAGCTTACACTCATAAATTTATGAGAGCAGATGGAATTCTTTTTGTTGCTTTTCCTGCATGGCAGATGCCTTTTGGCGGACATCAGCAAATTTGTAGAAATAGGATTTGGTCGAAAATACCTTTCTTTCATTTGCTGCCTTATTCGTGGTATCGTTTTATATTAAAAAAGTTTGCAGGAGAAGAAGAAGCTACGATTAAGGAACTTCTGTATATTAAGAAGTGCAGATGCTCTATCGAGAGATTTGAAAAAGTAATAAAAACCGTCGATTTAACTATCTTGAATCGCAAACTTTGGCTTATTAATCCGCATTATCAACAAAAATTCGGATTAAACCCCAAGAAACTTTGTCTACCCATATCGCAGATACCCTATTTAAGGAATTTCTGTTCCACATCATGTTTCTATTTATTGAAAAAATAATAGTAGCTTCAAGCAATATTCGAAGAATACTTGTTGACCGAGTTAAGTATGCGCTAAATTAATTCCGTCAATGGGGATGATATAACATGTTCATGGGCTGTGAGTGTTTATTCTTCTGTAGTTTCTCACTGATATGTTTCTTTCTTTGCATGTGTGAATGGTATTATCTCCCGCAGATTTACGCAGATTTACGCAGACAACCCCAAAAACACACTAACTGTCTTTATCTGCGTAATCTGCGAGAGAACAGGTCGTTTATGTTGAAGCATTAAATCTGCGTGAAAATACATCTGCGTTAGCAGATATACGAAAAAGAAACTCTGCGTGAGTCCAATGTGTTTTACATACTTGCTGCAATATCGTAGGCTTGCTTGATGCGGTCGCCCATTCCGATGCCATCTCTAAGATTGCCAGCGATGACGAGTCCGGGATATGTTTGCTGCAACAACGATATGCTTTTTAATCTGTTGCCTGTGCTGCTTTCATATTGTGGAATGGCTTTATCATGACGGTAAATATTGATTTCATCTGGCTGTATCGTTGCGGGATATTTCATCATGCTGTGTAAATCATTTATTACTAACTGCTTTATCTCCTCGTCGCTGAGATCTACCATCTCTGGATGTCGCATGCCACCTATAAAGAATGCGTAAGCAGCTCCTCTTTCGGGAGCACGTTGTGCAAAACAGTCGGAAGGAAACAAGATACCTAATACATCACGCTTTTCTTTGGATGGAACAAGACCGCCAAATGCGTTGTGGCAAACTCCTTTGGTGTCGGAAATTCCTACGCCTACCTGAATTACTGGCGCATACTTCAGATTAGTGATAGTCTCCATGATGCCTTTGTCTACAAATGGTAACATGGTTGGTAGGGAGTAAGCTCCACATGTGGTGACGACCTTGTTGCATTTTATCTGATGCTGCTCACCATTGACGGTGTAGTCTATCACAAAACCATCAGCTGATGGGGTTATACTGATTGACTTTGTTTTTAAAATAATGTTGTCGGAACCAATTTTATCAGCCATCGCCTTTGTAAGATTTGACAGTCCGCCACGAGTGGAGAATACTTCTTTTGTGGCTGTTTTATCTCTATCAGTCTTTGGTTGACGGGCTTTTTTAATAGCCCCAAGGATGAAACTGCCATAGTCTTGTTCCAACTCATATAGTTTGGGCAATGCGTATCTTGTAGGCAGCGTCATAGGATTGGCAGCGTAAACTCCGGCAAGGAATGGATCAACGGCATAGTTGAGATATGAACTTCCAAGTCTTCTTTTCGTCAATTCTGCGATGCTTTCATTGGGATTGTTGCCTTTTGCTCTGAATGGTTCTGTAAGAATACGCAGTTTGTCGTAGGTTGTGAATAGGGGAGTAGTGATGGCGCTGATAGGTCCGGAAGGTAATACATGAAACTTGTTACCTTTCCAGATGAGTCTCTTCTTTGCAGATTCTTTAGCAACTTCAAGTTCGCATTTGTCGTTTAAGGAATGGAACAGATCCATCACTTCAGGATATTTAATGACACCAGTGTTAGGACCACCTTCAAAGATGAATCCATTGACATGATGTGACTGTATCTGTCCACCAATTTTATTGTCGCTTTCAAGGATTGTGACATTGCGGTTTTTCTGATGCAATGCGAAAGCTGTAGTGAGTCCTGTAAGTCCCGCTCCAATGATAACTATATCGTGAGTATTGTCCATCTTATTATATTGGTTTAGAGAATTTTCTATCGGTATTCACCATCAGGGGATCTAAGGCTGCAACAACATTCCTGACAAACGGAGATCCCATTTCAGCCATTGCAATGATGTTGCCAGACATGTTGATAAGTCCATCTGCAGCCATCTCTTTCAGCTTATCTTCATTATAGTTGGTGCAGGCTTTTACCTCGTCAACAGACATATTTAATTCTTTTGCCAATACGTCCCAGTCTAAATGGTAGTTGCACATCAATGATTCAGCTATTTCACGCATCACCTTTTCTTTCTCATTCAGTTTATATCCGTGTGCAACAGGCAAATGTCCGCTGTTGATGGTCTCGACGTATTCGCTGATATCTTTTGTGTTTTGGCAATAAGCATCATCTAGTTGACTAATTCCTGTTGCTCCAAAGGCATACACCTGTCCGGTGGTGCGGAGGGTGCAATAGCCTTGGAAGTTGCGATGCAGTTGGTGGGTATCCAAAGCCTTGCTGAGTTCGTCTTCAGGTAATACAAAATGATCCATACCGATACGGCGGTATCCACCTTCGGCGATAGCCTTTGCAGCTCTTGTTGCCATTTCTTCTTTGCTCTCACTATCTGGCAAACCAATCTTTTCTAATATCTGTTGACGCTTGAAAACCCATGGCACATGTCCGTAACTGAATGTTACTATTCTGTCTGGACGAAGGTTTACGGCTTCAGATATCGCACGCTCAAACTCCTCTGGTGTCTGATGGGGTAGACCATATAAGAAATCAAGATTGATGATGATTCCTTTTGATTTAAGTATCTCGAAGATTTCTTTTATCGGCAATATTGAAGGTTGTCTGTTTACGGCTTCCAATACGCTAGTATCTGTATCTTGTATGCCGATGCTCACTCTGTTGAATCCACTATCGGCAATAGCTTCCCATCCCTCACGATTGAGAAATCCAGGATGACATTCGATAGCTATTTCGGGATGGTCGATAGTAGGCATTAACGACAATAGATGTTGGTTGAGTTCCTTTAGTGTGCTAGCACTAAGTTGGGATGGACTTCCACCACCATAGTGTATCTGCGAGATGCGCCTGTTTTTGTCGAGATGCTTTGCAACAAGGTCTATTTCTTTATGAAGTGCATCAACATATTTATCGGTAGACTCCTGATTATTCCATTTGAAAGAATTGCATCCGCAGTAATGACACAAGCGTTTGCAATAGGGGAAATGGAGATAAAATGAAACATTGTTTCTCTTCGCGTCGTTGGAATCCTGGATTGTCTTTATGAAATCAGATTCATTGATTTCTTTGAAATAGTTGGCTGGGGGATAACTGGTGTATCTCGGTGCTTGAATATTGTATTTATTAATTATTTCCTTGTTCATTGTATTCGTAATAAAATGACGGAAAGCATGTGACGGCGGATTTGATGATTATCGCTGCACATGCTCTCGATGTTATCAGAAATTATATGATATTGATGTTCCAAAACTTACTGGTCTGCCCTTCTGCACATAATATGCGTTACTCAAGCTAAAGCAATAGGTCTGATAATTGGTGTCGGTGAGGTTCTTGCCCCATATTTCCCAGTTGAACTTACCACTGCTGACGATGACTTTAGCATTAAGTAGAAGATAGAATTTCTGACTAAGAGCATTGTCTTCGTTCCAATATATCTTGCCTGTTCCGTCAAGACCGGCACTGAATGTGATTCTATCAACAATATTGCACTTTGGATATAAGGTGTAATCAGAGTTTAAACCGAAAGTGTTTCTTGGGACCATCGGAATCATATTGTGATTATAAATCGTCTTATCACTTTGCTTGTAGTCAAGAAATTCAGCATAGGTATATCCATAGCTTAATCCAACATTCCAATTGTATATAGGGTGGGCAGAAACAGAGAGCTCAACACCTTTGCTGTTGCTATGTCCTGCATTTGTAAGGATGTTGCCTACTCCAGGAATAGTATGAGTAATCTGTTGATGTCTCCAGTCGATATAAAATAAAGAAATATCGGTGGTGATTTTTCCATCAAGGAAACGCAGTTTGCTGCCTACTTCATAATTCCAGCTATATTCAGGTTGGTATGTCTTGTCGTCGTCGGAAGTAATGGTTTCGTTGAAACCGCCCACTTTATACCCACGACTTACGGTGATATAGTAATTGTTATGCAGGGTAGTGAGGTATTGCAGACTGAACTTTGGCGAGAATTGGTTGAAGTTGAGCTTATTGTTGAATGTATATGGAGAATTGTTAGCAGAAGTAGAACCTGTTACGATAGTATATCTTTTATAATCTTTCTTTGCATGCTCATAGTCAAATCTTAATCCAACAGTGGCAGAAAGGCCTTTCCATATATTATAAGATGACTGATGATAGATAGCGAAAGATGATATAGGATCACTGTAATAGGTAGGCATGCTGAATTTCCGGGCAATATAATCTGTTGTCAGAACATTGTCCTTCTTCTGAATGAGTCCGAAAGCTCCAAGAATCCATTGGTATCTCTTGTCATTATTTGATTTAAGTGTGAATTCCTGCGTGAGCGTGTTCATGTGGTAATCATTCGTGACAAAGTATTTGTCAGCAGTAGTGAAGTCCTGATCAATATTCATGCTTCCGTTCATAAACTGATATGATGTCTGACTGCTGAAGCTAATGTTGCTTCCATTGTAGACAGCAGATAGTCCATTATTTGATATAAGTCTTTTGAATCCGCTTGTTCTGTTGTAAGAAATGTCTCCTATAGTATTGTTCTGCTTGTCATATAGAGCATAGGGATAACCGTTCTGGTTGCTGTAATCAATCCATGAACTAAATCGGAGTTTCCATAATTCAGTAGGTTTCCATTCAAAAGCAGTTCTGCCAGAATATTCTTTGATCTTGTCAGCCTTTTTGCCAGTAGCTACATTCGTGAAGAAACCATCATTGCTATGATAATTTCCTGAAATAGAGAAACCGATATTGTCTGCCAACTTTAAATAACTTGATGCCTGAGCAGTGATATCGTTTTTGTTACCATAACCTATTTTTATTTTAGTGTTCTGATATTCCAACGGTGAGAATGTGTGAATATCAATAATGCCGCCCATGGCATTGCGTCCGTATAAGGTACCCTGTGGTCCCTTGAAAACTTCAATACTCTCAATATCAGCCATGTCAATATCTAAAGCAGAAATATCATAATGTGGGATTCCGTCAATATAAAAGCCGACAGCGGATGTCTTAGCCTTTGAACCTATTCCACGAATAAATATAGGACTGTTGGCTCTTGAACCATAATCGGGCATATAGAAATTTGGTAGAAGGGTAGAGAGTTCTTTCATGCTTGTGACATTTTGCATGTTTAAGTCTCTTGCGTTCATTTTGTTTACTGACATAGGCGCAAGACTTCTTCTATTGGCTTTGAACTCTGTAACGGTGACTTCTTTAATGTTTATGACACTGTCTGTTTTAAAATGTGTATTAACCAACATAAGTGAAGTCATTAAAATTTCTGTAAGCATACTATTTATCTGTTTTGTTTATTACGTTTATTCAGGAAGTACTCTCATTGCAAGTTTTGGAAGGTCGTTGACATTATCCAATGTTTGCATGATGCTGCCATTTTGAGTTGTTGACATCCTGTTTTTATCAGTGCGCAAAGTTAGCAACTAATCTTAAAGTATGCAATCCTCATTTGTAAGGTAATTAACTGTTTTTGGAAAAATGGTATGCTTCTAATCCATTTTCACTAAACTTGCTTCAGTATTCGTCTATGCGATTATATTAGTAGGAGATATCTGTATAAATGCAAGTTGCGCCTCTATACATAATAAATATAAAATATTTCATAAACTTCGTTGCTTTATGATGCGGCTTGTTGGTAAAATCATTATATTTGTGATTTACTGAACAACTTAATTATATCGTGAATATGAAAAACTACAAAATTGTTTCGGCAGCATTGCTGATGGTGGGACTCATCGTTGTGGGAGTCTGCATCAAGAGTGGATTGAACAGTATGGCAGACAACTCGCGAGTGGTGAACGTTAAGGGGTTGGCGGAAATGGACGTGAAAGCCAATAAAGTAACATGGCCTGTCTCGTTTAAGATTGTTGGTAATGATCTCAGTTCTATTTATCAAGATGTGAACAGAAATAATCGTATTGTGAAGAATTTCCTTATAAGCAAAGGTATTTCTGATAAGGAAATAAGTGTAAACGCTCCTCAGATTGTTGACAAGGCAGCTGATGTTTATGGCAACAATCAATATAAAGAAAGGTATAATGTTACATCGGTGATGACTGTGTCAACAAATAAGGTGGATCTTGTAAGGCGGTTGATGAGCCAACAGGCAGACTTGCTGAAGCAGGGTGTAGCCATTACGGCAAATGATTATAATAATACAGTGATTTATGCTTTCACAAAACTCAATAGCGTGAAACCAAAGATGATAGAACAGGCTACAAAGAATGCACGTACAGCAGCAGAGAAATTCGCAAAGGATTCTGAAAGCGATCTCGGTAAGATAAAAAGTGCCGACCAGGGACAGATATCTATTGAAGACCGTGATGCCAATACTCCTTTTATTAAAAAGGTGCGTGTTGTTACTAGTATTGTGTATTATCTGAAAGACTGACGCAGAATCAGTAAAATCTGTATTTTAATCTGTAATTCGGATACTCGTTAAATGCGTAATATGATTTAACTTTGCATCCGTAAATATAACTAATGTAATAAAAGAAAGGATATAGTAATTATGAAATTAGATTTCACATATGAGAATCCGACCAAGATATATTTTGGTCGTACGGCAATGGATGGTCTTAAAACCGAACTTGCAAAATATGGTAAAACAATTATGCTTGCTTATGGTAAGGGAGCAATAAAGAAGATAGGCGTTTACGATCAGGTTTTGGATATATGCAAGAGTCTGGGTAAGACTGTTGTTGAATTGTCTGGAGTTATGCCTAATCCTACTTACGAGAAAGTGATGGAAGGATGCCGATTGGTAAAGGAAAACAATGTAGACTTGATACTTGCTGTAGGTGGTGGATCGGTTATAGACTGCGCAAAGGCAATTTCGGTATCTACTTATTGCGAAGGCGACGCATGGCAACGTTATTTTACTAACTTTGAACCAGTAGACAATAAGCTAGTTGCAGTGGCTTCAATCCTGACAATGGCTGGTACAGGATCAGAAATGAATTCAGGTGCGGTAATCACAAATGAAGACTTAAAAATCAAGATGGGGCGTGTGTTTGATGCAAACGTTAATCCTCGTTTTTCAATCCTTAATCCAGAATACACTTTCTCTGTATCTAAATATCAGATGTTGAGTGGTATCTTTGATATGATGTCTCATCTTATGGAAGCTTATTTCGCAGGTGATGATAACGGAACTTCAAGCTATATCATCGAGGGATTGCTCCGTTCGATTATTGATAGTACACGTGTGGCAGTAGTAAATCCAGAAGATTATGAGGCTCGCAGCAATTTGATGTGGTGCTCTTCTCTGGCAATGAATCCACTTGCTGGACTAGGAAAGGCGCAGGATTGGGAAGTTCACATGATAGAACATCAGTTGGGAGCTTATACTGATTGTGCTCATGGTATGGGACTAGCTGCTATCTCTATACCTTATTATCGTTATGTATCTCAGTTCGGACTAGACAAGTTTGTTCGTTTCGCTCGTGAGGTATGGCATATCAATGAAGAAGGCATGACCAAGGAACAGCTTGCGAAGGCTGGAATAGATGCTTTGGAACAGTTTATTAAGGAATCGGGAATGGTGACACGTCTGCGTGATCTAAATGCTACAGAGGAAATGCTGCCATTGATTGCTAATTCTACATTATTAATGGGTGGATATAAGCAAATGACTACTCAGGAAATCCTTGATATATTGAAAAAAGCATATTGATGTGCTATATATAATAAGGTGAACTTAAAATCTTGTCATCTTTTCTGTCAACAAAACGGAAATAATGAAATAAAAATGAATCTTTTTAGCAAAAAGATTTGGAGGTTTGGATAAAAACCTATACTTTTGCACTCGCTTTTAAGAACAACGGTTTTTAATAAAGCAAAAAGAAACATCGTGCAAACGAAAACAAAATGAAATTTATTTTCACATGTTGAGTGCAGCCGGTGTTCTTCGAAAGAAGAAAGAGTTCTTTGAAAAGATTTACATAGACAGAAAAGTAGTACAAGAAGCGAGTGCTGGGATTTATTTCGGTACTCGGGTAAAAAGAAACAAACCGTCACCGGACTTAGGTTCGGTTTCGAAAAAATCAGGTTTTAGACTACAATAATTTAGGAGATTCGTTCTGAACAGATTACAGACATTCTAGAAATAGAATATATAATATTTTACAATGGAGAGTTTGATCCTGGCTCAGGATGAACGCTAGCTACAGGCTTAACACATGCAAGTCGAGGGGTAACGAGAGGAAAGCTTGCTTTCCTTGTCGACGACCGGCGCACGGGTGAGTAACGCGTATCCAACCTGCCCACAACTAGGGAATAACCTTGCGAAAGTAAGACTAATGCTCTATAATTTCCTTTGACGGCATCTGATTAGGAATAAAGATTTATCGGTTATGGATGGGGATGCGTCTGATTAGCTTGTTGGCGGGGTAACGGCCCACCAAGGCAACGATCAGTAGGGGTTCTGAGAGGAAGGTCCCCCACATTGGAACTGAGACACGGTCCAAACTCCTACGGGAGGCAGCAGTGAGGAATATTGGTCAATGGGCGAAAGCCTGAACCAGCCAAGTAGCGTGCAGGATGACGGCCCTATGGGTTGTAAACTGCTTTTATACAGGGATAAAGTTAGCCACGTGTGGTTATTTGCAGGTACTGTATGAATAAGGACCGGCTAATTCCGTGCCAGCAGCCGCGGTAATACGGAAGGTCCAGGCGTTATCCGGATTTATTGGGTTTAAAGGGAGCGTAGGCCGTCTGTTAAGCGTGTTGTGAAATGTAGATGCTCAACATCTGAATTGCAGCGCGAACTGGCAGACTTGAGTGTGCGCAACGTAGGCGGAATTCGTGGTGTAGCGGTGAAATGCTTAGATATCACGAAGAACTCCGATTGCGAAGGCAGCTTACGGGAGCACAACTGACGCTGAAGCTCGAAAGTGCGGGTATCGAACAGGATTAGATACCCTGGTAGTCCGCACGGTAAACGATGGATGCCCGCTGTTGACCCACCTGGGCCAGCGGCCAAGCGAAAGCATTAAGCATCCCACCTGGGGAGTACGCCGGCAACGGTGAAACTCAAAGGAATTGACGGGGGCCCGCACAAGCGGAGGAACATGTGGTTTAATTCGATGATACGCGAGGAACCTTACCCGGGCTTGAATTGCAGAGGAAAGATCCAGAGATGGTGATGCCCTTCGGGGCCTCTGTGAAGGTGCTGCATGGTTGTCGTCAGCTCGTGCCGTGAGGTGTCGGCTTAAGTGCCATAACGAGCGCAACCCCTTTCTTTAGTTGCCATCAGGTGATGCTGGGCACTCTGGAGATACTGCCACCGTAAGGTGTGAGGAAGGTGGGGATGACGTCAAATCAGCACGGCCCTTACGTCCGGGGCTACACACGTGTTACAATGGCCGGTACAGAGAGACGGTTGCTTGCAAAAGTAATCCAATCCTTAAAGCCGGTCCCAGTTCGGACTGGGGTCTGCAACCCGACCCCACGAAGCTGGATTCGCTAGTAATCGCGCATCAGCCATGGCGCGGTGAATACGTTCCCGGGCCTTGTACACACCGCCCGTCAAGCCATGAAAGCCGGGGGTGCCTGAAGTCCGTGACCGCAAGGAACGGCCTAGGGCAAAACTGGTAATTGGGGCTAAGTCGTAACAAGGTAGCCGTACCGGAAGGTGCGGCTGGAACACCTCCTTTCTGGAGACGATTTTCCAACAATGGATTATATATAAGGATAGAACAAGAGTTTGGTTCTTTTCCTTCTTGTACTCACTGAACTGTTTATAGATATAAGAGAAATAAGGAAGCTGGGCAGCAAAAAGCCCACGTAGCTTGAATGAACCAGCTGGAAGATATAGTCCTATAGCTCAGTTGGTTAGAGCGCCACACTGATAATGTGGAGGTCGGCAGTTCAAGTCTGCCTGGGACTACTCCTTACAATCCCTCGGGGGATTAGCTCAGCTGGCTAGAGCACCTGCTTTGCAAGCAGGGGGTCAACGGTTCGAATCCGTTATTCTCCACACATGGAACATACTTTTGATTAAGTATATGCATTCCAGATAGATCTTTGACATATTGACACAAGCAAAACTGTAAAGTAATAAAGTTCAAACTTTGAAATCAAGAAAATCGCAAGATTTAAGGATTTCACTTAACAGCTGAAAGTATGAGCAACCTCATGACATTAATGTCATGTTGGCGAAAGAAAGTAAGAAAGGGCGTATGGTGGATGCCTAGGCTCACAGAGACGATGAAGGACGTGATAAGCTGCGATAAGCTTCGGGTAGGTGCAAATAGCCGCTGATCCGAGGATTTCCGAATGGGACAACCCGTCTGTCTGAAGGACAGTCACTCACGCCAGTCGTGAGGGTTAACCCGGGGAACTGAAACATCTTAGTACCCGGAGGAAGAGAAAATAAATAATGATTCCCCTAGTAGTGGCGAGCGAACGGGGACCAGCCCAAACCGGTGATGTGGCAACGCACCGCCGGGGTTGTAGGACCACGTGATTGTATGGAGACAATGAACAGAATGAACTGGAAAGTTCAGCCATAGCGGGTGATAGCCCCTTATGTGAAGTTGAATCCGGCATAGTGGTATCCTGAGTAACGCGGAGCACGAGGAATTCTGCGCGAATCTGCCGGGACCATCCGGTAAGGCTAAATACTCCTGTGAGACCGATAGTGAACCAGTACCGTGAGGGAAAGGTGAAAAGAACTTCGATAAGAAGAGTGAAATAGTTCCTGAAACCATACGCCTACAAGCGGTCGGAGCTGAGCAATCAGTGACGGCGTGCCTTTTGCATAATGAACCTACGAGTTACCATCTCTGGCAAGGTTAAGGGGTTAAGCCCCGCAACCGCAGTGAAAGCGAGCCTGAACAGGGCGTTCAGTCAGAGGGGGTAGACGCGAAACCAAGTGATCTACACTTGACCAGGATGAAGTTCCGGTAACACGGAATGGAGGTCCGCACCAATAAGCGTTGAAAAGCTTCTGGATGAGTTGAGTGTAGGAGTGAAAGGCCAATCAAACTTGGAGATAGCTCGTACTCCCCGAAAGGCATTTAGGTGCCGCGTGTATTGATCCTCATGAG
Organism: Prevotella herbatica; assembly: GCF_017347605.1. Lineage (NCBI taxonomy): Bacteria > Pseudomonadati > Bacteroidota > Bacteroidia > Bacteroidales > Prevotellaceae > Prevotella > Prevotella herbatica. Next base: position 1,063,251 of record NZ_AP024484.1, on the reverse strand, counting down.
AGGTAGAGCGACCGATAGGTCAAGAGGGCTTCACCGCCTATCGAGACCTGACGAACTCCGAATGCTCATGAGCGGCAGATATGCAGTAAGGGGACGGGTGCTAAGGTCCGTTCCCGAGAGGAGAAGAATCCAGACCGCCGTCTAAGGTCCCGAAATTCTGTCTAAGTTAGTCTAACGAAGTCTGGTCCCAGTGACAGCTAGGATGTTGGCTTGGAAGCAGCCATTCATTCAAAGAGTGCGTAACAGCTCACTAGTCGAGGGTCCGGGCATGGATAATAATCGGGTATAAGGCAGGTACCGAAGACGCGGGATAGTAATAATAAAAGTATCGGTAGGGGAGCATTCCATATGCGTCGAATGGTGAGGATAACCGATCCTGGAGCGTATGGAAAAGCAAATGTAGGTATAAGTAACGATTAGAGGGGTAAGATCCCCCTCCGCCAAAAGTCTAAGGTTTCCCAGGCAATGTTAATCAGCCTGGGGTAAGTCGGGTCCTAAGTCTCAGCCGAAGGGCGAGGGCGATGGCAGAAACGGTTAATATTCCGTTACTACCATAGGGAGTGACGTGGAGACGGAGCAGTGACACAGCCGCGGGGTGACGGAAGTCCCCGTTTAAGGGTGTAGATGTTGAGGAAGGCAGGCAAATCCACCTTCCGAGTCGAACCTGAAAGTACGGCATCCCCTTCGGGGGAAGCTGATAGCGCTGGTAAGCATACTCCCGAGAAAATCCGCTAAACTTAATCCCTGTGGT
>NZ_AP024484.1:900000-1060000 GCF_017347605.1 Prevotella herbatica | reverse complement strand
TAAAAAGCGCAATGCTACATGACTACGAAAAGAGTAGAGCAGAGCATGTGAAACTGTTTCAAAATTATATGCATCGCACATCACTGTATCTTGGGGAAGATAAATATTCTGACTTAACAACAGATGAGCGTTTGATAAATTTTGAAAAGCATGATGATAATTGGCTTGTATCAACATATTTCACGTTTGGAAGATATCTTCTTATATGTTGTTCACAGCCTGGAGGTCAAGCCGCAAATTTACAAGGTATCTGGAATGATAAGTTGGAACCAGCATGGGATTCTAAATATACAACCAATATCAATCTGGAAATGAACTATTGGCCAGCAGAACCAACAAACCTAACAGAATTAAACGAGCCTCTTTTCAGATTGATAAAAGAAGTCAGTAAGACGGGAACCGTTTCTGCACGTACAATGTATGATAAAGACGGATGGGTGTTGCATCACAATACGGATATCTGGCGCATAACAGGAGCCGTTGACCATGCTACAAGCGGAATGTGGATGACAGGTGGTGCATGGGTATGCTCACACTTATGGCAGCATTATCTATATACCGGTGACAGAGAATTTCTGAAAGCAGCGTATCCAATCATGAAGGGAGCCGCAAAATTTCTGGATGAGATGTTAATAAAAGAGCCAGAGCATGGATGGTTAGTAATCTCTCCTGCGGTTTCTCCAGAGAACTCTCATCCTTCCCCAGATGGCATGCTTCCAATAACATACGGAACAACAATGGATAATGAGTTGATTTATGAATTATTCAATAATGTTGTTGCTGCCTCAAATGTGTTATCTGAAGATTCAGACCTTGCAAAGCACTATACTGAAAGATTGAAACTGTTGTCGCCAATACAGATAGGACATTGGGGACAGTTGCAGGAATGGATTAAAGACTGGGATGATCCTAGTGATAATCATCGCCATGTAAGTCATCTATATGGACTTTTTCCAGGAACACAGATATCTCCATATCGTACACCTGAATTGCTTGAAGCCGCACGTACATCACTTATTCATCGTGGAGATCCAAGTACTGGTTGGAGTATGGGATGGAAAGTATGTTTATGGGCACGATTGTTAGATGGTAATCATGCTTATAAGTTGATACATAATCAATTATCGCTGACTGATGACAGATTTCTAGCCTATGGAAATGTAAAGAAGAAAGGTGGAACATATAGAAATCTTTTTGATGCACATCCACCGTTCCAGATAGACGGTAATTTTGGATGTACAGCAGGAATCGCTGAAATGTTGATGCAGAGTCATGATGGATGCGTTGCGTTGCTTCCAGCATTACCAGATGTATGGAAAGAACAGGGAACAGTAAAAGGATTAAAAACACGTGGTGGTTTTGAAATCATCACAATGTCGTGGCGTAAAGGTAAGTTGACAAGTCTAGTCGTTAAATCTGAACTTGGAGGAAACCTCCGTCTAAGATTAAATGCACCGATAAAATCATTGCACAAAGCTAGAGGAAAGAATATAAATCCTTTCTTTGCAAATTATCCTGCAGCACAGCTGATAAATAATTCAGATGCAAAGCAAAGTAAGATAAGTCTTCCAAAGACCTATCTATATGATATAAATACAGAAAAAGGACAAATAATTAGAATATTATGAAAAAGAAAATATTATCGATGTGTCTGTTATTAGGATTGGCAACGATAATGGGGCATGCCCAAAAACCGTGGGATAACGGAAGACTAGTGATTTCTTCTAATAACCGCTACCTACAGTTTGAAAACGGTAGACCATTTTTTTGGCTAGGTGATACAGGTTGGCTTGTTCCACAACATCTTGATAGAGCTGAAGTAGAATACTATTTCAACAAATGCCGCAGAGCAGGATATAATATGGTACAGATTCAGGTAATGGATGCTGTTCCGTCATATAACATATACGGACAGCAGTCGTTGCCTTATGGATGGGACTTTACGAAAGCCGATCCAGAAGGAGTGTATTCGTATTGGGATCATTTGGATTATATCGTTCGTAAAGCAGAACAAAACGGAATATACATCGGTATGGTAGCTATATGGGGCTCACAGGTACAGGCTGGAAATATCAATGCCGAACAAGCTAAAGCTTATGGAAAGTTTCTTGCCGAGAGATATAAGAATAGTCCGAACATAATATGGATAATGGGAGGCGACATACAAGGCGATATACATCCTGAAGTATGGAACGCTCTTGCTACATCAATAAAAAGCATAGACAATAAGCATCTCATGACATATCATCCACGTGGAAGATACACTTCAGCCAAATGGTGGAGTAAAGCTTCGTGGATGGATTTCCATACATTCCAGAGTGGGCACCGCAAATACGGTCAGCGCATGGGGAATAAAGACTATCCAATTCCTGACAGTACAGAGGAAGACAATTGGATGTATGTGGATTTAACATGGGCGTACAAACCAATAAAGCCCGTTCTTGATGATGAACCTAGTTACGAGGATATACCAAAGGGACTTCATGACGCAAATGAGGCTCGTTGGCAGGATTATGATGTGCGTCGTTATGCATATTGGAGCGTATTTGCAGGAAGTTGCGGACACACATACGGACACAATGCTATTATGCAGATGCTCAAACCTGGTTATCCTACTGGTTACGGAAGTGACGGAACAGTAAAAGCATGGTATCAAGGACTTGAGGATCCAGGTTACAATCAGATGCAATATCTTATTGATCTGATGTTGTCATTTCCTTATTTTGACAGAATACCCGACCAGAGTATTATCGCTGGCAAGAATGGAGTAAAATATGACAGACTTATTGCTACACGAGGTAAAGATTATCTGATGGTATATAATTATAACAGTGATGAGATGAAAATAGACCTAAGAAAAATATCGGGTAAGAAAAAACTTCTATGGTGGTTTAATCCTTCTGACGGTGCTATATCTTTTATCGGGACTGCTGATAATAAAATCATAACAGTGTCACCTCAGATAGAGAAGACCGATAAAATTAATGATAGGGTACTTATAGCTATAGATGCAGATAAGAACTATCTATCACGTGAACAGACAAAAATATTAAATCAACGTCTGGCTGACAAAAAACGAAATCTGAACGAATAAATGAAAAGACTACTATACATATTCATAGTTATAATGTTGCCGTTGCAAATGGTTGCGGCAAACATCGGAGTATATGATATAAGGACCGAAAATCTGAAGAATCCAGAAGGCATTGATATCACAACTCCTAGATTCTCATGGAAAATATCTTCTGACGGTAGTAATGTCGTACAGACAGGTTATCAGATTATAGTGGCTTCATCGCCAGAAAAACTAGATGAAGTCAAGGCTGATTTATGGAATTCAGGAAAGGTAGAATCAGCCAATCAACTATGGATAGAGTATAGAGGTCAGGCGTTGAAAAGCAACGACGAGGCTTTTTGGAGAGTGCGCGTGTTTACAAATAAAGGTAAAAGCGAGTGGAGCCAAGTACAACATTTTGGTATGGCTCTGTTGGGTGAAAACAGATGGAAAGGTCAGTGGATAGGATTGGAAGAACTTCAACCCGGTGAGCAGCGTGGACTTCATACCAGACTTGCTGTAAGATACTTGCGAAAAGAATTCAAAACCAAGAAGACTGTGCGCCGTGCAATGGCTTATGTTGCAGGATTAGGTCTTTATGATTTCTACGTAAACGGAAAACAGATAGGAGATAATCAGGTATTGAAACCAGTACTGTCAGATTATCGTAAAACGGTATATTACAATACTTTCGATATCACACATTATATACAGTCTGATAATGCAATAGGTATATCTTTGGCAGCAGGCAGATATTTCCCTATGCGCCAGGAGAAGTATTATAAGTCTCCTGTATTTGGATTGCCAAAATGTAGAATAAACATCCTTGTTGAATATCAGGATGGAACAACGGAAACATGGGCAACAGATCAGAGTTGGAAGTTAAGTTTCAATGGTCCGATACGTAATACAAATGAATATGACGGTGAGGAATATGATGCCCGTATGGAAATGTCTGGATGGAATACTGTTGGATATGATGATTCAAAATGGATAAATGCCATCAGAGCAGCCGTGCCTGAAGGTGAACTGCGTGCACAGATGACACCTTGTATGGTGGAGCAAAGATACGGAAATCCAATATCAATCACGAAAGTCAATGGTAAGTATATTCTCGACTTCGGACAGAATATGGCTGGTTGGATTGGATTCATTCCACGTGGAGAAAAAGGTGATTCTATAAAGGTGAGATATGCTGAGAAACTTAATCAGGACGGAAGTATTTATACCGCCAATCTGCGAAATGCCAATTCCACGGATATATATGTATGCAATGGTAAGGAACAAGGAAATATATGGAAACCAACTTTTGTATATCATGGTTTCAGGTATGCTGAAGTAAGCAATGTGGCAACAGCAAAGAAAGAAGATTTTACTGCATTTACTGTTGGCGACGATATGCAGGCAACAGGCGAATTGACAACATCTGATACAATTCTTAATAAGGTCATCCATAATGCATTTTGGGGAATAAAAAGTAATTATAAAGGTATGCCAGTAGACTGTCCACAAAGAAACGAGCGTCAACCATGGTTGGGTGATCGCACTGTGGGATGTCTTGGCGAAAGTTACCTGTTTGATAACGAATGTCTTTATGCCAAGTGGATGCATGATTTAAGTGATGGAGTACGCTATGACGGAGCAATGTCTAATGTAACGCCAGCATTCTGGAACTATTATGAAGACAATATGACTTGGCCTGCTGTTTTTCCGTTTGCATGTGATATGCTGTATGAACAGTATGGTAATTCGCAACCGATAATTAATTCATATCCTTCGATCAAAAAATGGCTGATGTACATGCTGAATGAATATGAAACAGACGGAATAATAACAAAGGATAAATATGGCGATTGGTGTGTCCCACCAGAGAAATTACAGCTCATACATAGTGAAGATCCTTCGCGCAACACAAATGGACAACTCATATCTACAGCTTACGGCGTAAGGATTTTGCAGCTTATGGAGAAGTTTGCCAAGTTGCAGAATATGAACGAAGATGCCAAACTTTGGGAGAGTAAACGCAAGGAAATGACAGATGCGTTCAATCATAAGTTCCTTACAGTAAAGCGTGGTACATCTCTACGTCCTGGACATGTATTATATCCAGACAGTGTATTCTATGGTAATAACACAGCAACAGCAAATCTTCTTCCTTTAGCTTTTGGTATTGTTCCAGATAGCATAAAGGCAGAAGTCGTAAAAAATGTAGTTACGAATATAATATCAGTTGGTGATGGTCATGTCACATGTGGCGTTATTGGTATCAGTTGGCTTTTAAGATCACTTTCCGACAATGGTTTCTCAGATGTTGCATATCTTTTAGCAACCAACAAGACATACCCTTCTTGGGGATATATGGCTGAAAACGGAGCGACGACAATTTGGGAACTATGGAATGGTGACAAGGCAGATGCAAAGATGAATTCTGGAAACCACGTAATGTTGCTTGGTGACTTGCTGACATGGTGTTATAAATATCTTGGAGGAATCAGTCAGTCTGGAAATAGTGTCGCATATAAACACATCATCTTGAAACCTTCTTTCGATATACAGAATTGCTTTAATGTAAATGCTTCATACGAAACACCATACGGAAAAGTTGTGAGTAAATGGGATAAGACATTACAGAAATTACATTGGAATGTAGAAATACCAGTAAATACAACTGCTACACTATATATGCCAAATGGCAAAACAGAGGAAGTTGGATCGGGTAGATATTCTTTTAATATCGAAATTCCAACTCGCAACACAGCAATCATAAAAGATGAATTCCTATATGATAATGCTACATTCCCAGAAGCTCATGCTTCAACAATAACAGAACTAAAAAACGGTGATTTAGTCGCATCATATTTTGGTGGAACAAAAGAACGTAATCCGGATGTATGTATCTGGGTCAGCAGAAAACCAAAGGGTGCTGATAAATGGGAAGCTCCTATAATGGCTGGTGACGGAGTGTTTCAGTTGGGAACGGCTGATGCTGAATTAGCAGGAGTAGATGCAAAGACAACACCAGCTTCTGCGGGACCAATAAAGTATCGTAAGGTTGCAATGTCTGGAACATTGAAGCGCAAAGCTTGTTGGAACCCTGTGTTGTTTACAATGCCAGACGGAGATATATGGCTTTTCTATAAAGTCGGTGCTACAGTAGACGACTGGACAGGTTGGCTCGTGAAGTCACGAGACGGTGGAAAGACATGGACAGAAAGAGAACCTTTGCCTAAAGGATTCATCGGACCTGTGAAGAATAAGCCAGAATTGATTAACGGCAGACTGATATGCGGTTCGAGCACAGAGAAAAACGGATGGCGCTTTCATGTTGAAATACTCGATTTAAAAACAGGTAAATGGAAATATGTTGGAATTGTAGATGCTGAAAAGACTGCACGTACTGACGATGTCGTTACGGCAAGCAATATGACAAATCCAGTATATAAAGAAGGAAAAGGACCAGAATATATATATAGTATACAACCATCTATATTAAAACTTAAAGACGGTCGCCTACAAGTTCTTATGCGTACTCATAACGCTAAGTTGGCTACATCTTTCAGTTCAGACAATGGAGATACATGGAGTAAAGTTACTTTGACGGATGTTCCGAATAATCAAAGTGGAACAGATGCCGTTACGCTTAAAGACGGTCGTCATGTTCTGATATACAATGATTTTGAAACCATACCTAGTACAAAGAAAGGACCACGCACTCCTTTAAGCATTGCAATATCCGACGACGGAACTCATTGGCGTCATGTGCTAACACTTGAGGACAGTCCTGTTAGTCAGTATTCATACCCTGCAATAATTCAGGGAAAGGACGGAAATCTGCATTGTGTATATACATGGAGAAGACAACTCATCGCTTATAAAAAAATAGACTTGAGCAAGCTCAAATAAATTTATGAAAAGATTAAATACTATACTCATCATACTTATGTTGTGTGCTTATTCACAGGCGCACTCTATTAAAATAGTAACCACTTCTAAAGCAAATTCCAGAGTGGAATATGCTGCCGAGTATATCAAAAAGAAATTGTCGGTATTGGGATATACTTTTCCTAATCATGGAAACGATTATAAAATATATCTCAGATTAGCAACTGATACTACAGGACTAAAGAAAGAAGGTTTTAGAATCACTTCTGCAAAAAAACGTATCTTTATTGACGGATATGATGGTTCAGGAGTGATATATGGATGTAATGAGCTTGCAGAGTATGCAGCGCTGCATCATAATCTCAACATAGGCAATATTCAGCAAAATCCAGAAATGGTTTTGCGTGGTTCATGTGTAGGATTGCAAAAGACCGTATATCTCCCCGGACATCAGGTATATGAATATCCATATACACCCGAAAACTTTCCATGGTTTTATGATAAAAAACAATGGATAGAATATCTTGATATGCTTGTAGACAACAAGATGAATTCATTGTATTTATGGAATGGTCATCCTTTTGCTTCATTGGTGAAACTCAAAGACTATCCTTTTGCTTTAGAAGTAGATGAAGAGACCTTCAAAAAGAATGAAGAAATATACTCTTTCCTTACCCATGAAGCTGACAAAAGGGGAATATTTGTTATACAAATGTTTTATAATATTATCTTATCAAAGCCTTTTGCCGACCATTATGGATTGAAAACGCAAGACAGACATCGCCCTATAACTCCATTGATAAGTGACTATACACGCAAAAGTATAGCAGCCTTTATTCAGAAATATCCAAATGTAGGACTTCTTGTATGTCTTGGTGAGGCGATGGATACTTATGACGATGATGTGGAATGGATGACGAAGACTATTATACCAGGAGTGAAAGATGGATTAAAGGCTCTTGGACGTAATGATGAACCGCCTATATTGTTGCGTGCCCACGATACAGATTGTAAAGCTGTAATGCAAGCTTCGCTTCCTCTATATAAGAATCTGTACACAATGCACAAATACAATGGTGAATCCCTCACTACATACGAACCACGAGGACCTTGGGCAAAGATACATACAGATTTAGCTGCTTTAGGAACAACGCATATAAGCAATGTTCATATACTAGCCAATCTTGAACCTTGGCGTTGGTCGTCACCGTCTTTTGTTCAAAAGGCTGTTATGGCTATGCATGATGTTCACCATGCAAACGCTTTGCATCTTTATCCTCAGGCTAGTTATTGGGATTGGCCATATACAGCCGACAAGTTGCCTGATGGACTTCGTGAAAGGCAATTGGATCGTGACTGGATGTGGTATAAGACTTGGGGACGTTATGCATGGAACTGCAGACGCAATGTAATTGAGGAAGGACATTATTGGGATGATGTGCTGTCAGCATATTATTGCAGTGACAACAAGAGCGTTGCTGACAGTATACGTAAGGCGTATGATGAAAGTGGAGAGATTGCTCCAAAGTTGTTAAGACGTTTTGGAATAACAGAAGGAAATCGTCAGACATTACTTCTTGGTATGATGATGAGTCAGTTGGTTAATCCTTATAAATATACTATATACCCAGGATTCTATGAGAGTTGTGGACCTGAGGGCGAGAAACTTATAGAATATGTTGAGAAGGAATGGAAACACGAACCGCATATAGGTGAACTTCCTCTTGATATAGTTGCCCAAACTGAAGCTCATGGCGACAAGGCTGTTGCTGCGATTGATGCCGTTGCTGATAAAGTTACAGAACATAAAGATGAGTTTAATCGCTTGCGTAATGATATGCACTGTTATAAGGAGTTTGCATGGTCGTTTGGTTTCAAGGTTAAAGCAGCACAGCATGTGTTAAACTATAAATGGGGAAAAGACATCAACCAACTTGATACCGCAGTGGTATTGTTGGAAAAGAGCGTGATGCATTATAAAAAGCTTGTTAATTTGACTAAAGATACATATCTATATGCCAACTCAATGCAGACTGCACAACGTCGTATTCCGATAGGAGGTGACAATGGAAAGATGAAGCATTGGCAGGAGCTGTTACCACAGTATCAACTGGAACTGAATAATCTGAAAAAGAATATAGCAATGCTCAAAGATATTTCAAAAGGTAAATATCATACTGTTGCCATGGCTGTAAAACCTTTACATCCAGCTAATGTCACTTTACCGCACGATGTGAAAACAGTCAAGATTGCTAAGGGAGTGCGTCTGTTCTCTGATATGGATAGTGTCGTTACTGATTTCGCTTCAGAGCTAAAGGGTATGAATGCCTATGTGCTGAACAGTAAACAGCAGCGTGATAGTGCTACAAAGATAGAATTTAAGTGTGATACTCCTGTACATCTTCTTGTAGGTTATTTCCGTGACGACCAGATGAAGTATGCAAGTGCTCCAAAACTAGAGATTGACGCTACAGCTAATGACTATGGACAGGCAGAACCAATGATAACCTCGGCAATACTTATAGACGGTATGCCACAGGTAAATCTTCATAAATATGATTTCAATGCAGGAAGTCATACTTTATTGTTGCCAAAAGGTATTCTTTTGGTTCTTGGATATACGTCAGAAAATATACAGCAACGTGATGCCGGACTGTCTGGAACAGATAAGGCGATAGATTGGTTGTTTTATTAAAAAGATGAAGAGCTATGAGATATAGATTGTTTTTTGTCTTATTATTCTTTACTGCCAAGCTCTTTGCCAATGACGGTTTTACTCCTGTTCAGATGCAGTGTCTGTATGAACAGGTGAAGACGTCATATAAATACGGAATGGCAGTAGTTCCAAAAGACAACTATCATAAAATAGACTGTCCTACCGTTTTTCGTAATAATGGGAAATGGTATATGACTTATGTTGTTTACAATGGTAAGGATGGACTTGACGGTCGTGGATATGAAACATGGTTGGCTGAATCAGATGATTTGCTTCATTGGAAAACTTCAGGTCGATTGCTGTCATATAAAAATATGGGATGGGATATGAATCAGCGTGGAGGATTTCCTTCTCTTATAGACTGGACTTGGAACGGCTCTTACGAAATAAAGAAATATCACGGGCGATATTGGATGACCTATATTGGAGGACATGGCACTGGATATGAAGCCGTGAAAGAGCCTTTGAATATAGGATTGGCATGGACAAAGAATGATATATCTGTTGCACATGAATGGAACTCTGCTGACAAACCGCTTATGAGCATTCATGATAAGGATGCGCAATGGTGGGAGAAATTGGTACAATATAAAAGTACTGTATATGAAGATAAGTCACGAACACTTGGAAAGCGATTTGTGATGTTTTATAATGCAGGTGGAATTAATCCTGCCAACAATCTTAAAGCTGAGCGCATAGGTATAGCCTTGTCTGATAATATGAAGAAATGGCAACGCTATGCAGGTAATCCTGTCTATTATCATGAGTCACCAGGCATCATAACAGGTGATGCGCAGATCGTAAAGATGGATAGTCTTTATGTGATGTTCTACTTCTCGGCTTATAACCCTACGCGTAAATATAATGCTTTCAATACGTTTGCTGTAAGTCGCAATCTTGTTGACTGGCAGGATTGGAACGGTGAAGATCTTATATATCCGTCAAAGCCTTATGATGAAATGTTTGCACATAAAAGCTATGTCATAAAGCATGATGGGGTAGTATATCATTTTTATTGTGCCGTAAACAAAGCCGGACAACGTGGTATTGCTGTTGCAACAAGTGTACCGATCGGGCGCTCTGATGTTAATTTTCCCGAAGTAGAAAACAATTCACGTAGAAAGATAATAAGTCTTGATAAGTCATGGTATGTAAAGTTTACTCACACAAATGCCGATTCTATAACTTCGCTTATTCCTGAAACAAAAGTCTGTCTGCCAAATAATCTTGATGATTATTACGGTTATAGACAATTGAAACATGGAAACCTGCATGGAAGTGCAGTTTATCACAGAAATATAAAGGTTGACAAAAGCGAAGGAAAACGCTATTTTCTAGAATTGCAAGGTGTCGGAACTTATGCCACTTTAGTTGTAAATGGTTATCGTTATCCAAAAGAACTTGTTGGACGAACTGTATTTACTGAAGATATTACCCAACAGCTGCATGATGGTAATAATGAATTACGCATAGAGGTAGATCATCCCGAATATATAAAAGATAGTCCATGGGTATGCGGAGGCTGTTCTTCTGAATGGGGATTCTCTGAAGGTAGTCAGCCATTTGGTATCTTCCGTCCTGTTTCGTTGATTGAAACAGACGACGTACGTATAGAACCGTTTGGAGTCCACGTATGGAATAATGCCAATTGCGATTCTGTATTTATTGATACCGAAATAAAGAATTACGGAAATAAGAAGGTAGACATCGAACTCGTAAACAAAATGAATATGGCAAGTGGAAAAACATATTTCCGATTGTCAGAAAATACAGTTCTTGCTCCTGGAGAAACGAAGGTTATACGTCAGTATGCAAAGATTTCAAACCCTGAATTATGGAGTTTAGATAGTCCTTATCTTTATAATCTTGCGTCAATGATAAAGCGTGAAGGCAATACTGTCGACGAAGTCTCTACACCTTATGGCATAAGATCTATCAGCTGGCCCGTTCACAGAAAAGATAATGCACATAAAGGACAATTTCTATTGAACGGCAAACCTGTGTTTATAAACGGTACTTGTGATTATGAGCATTTGTTTGGGCAAAGTCATGCGTTCTCAAATGAGCAGATCGCATCACGTGTAAAGATGATGAGACAGGCAGGATTCAATGCCTTCCGTGAGGCTCATCAACCGCATAATCTTTATTATCAGGAATTAATGGACCGTGATGGTATGTTATTCTGGAGTCAGTTCTCTGCTCATATATGGTATGACACAGATGCTTTCAGAAGTAATTTCAAGAAGATGCTCATACGTTATATCAAGGAACGTCGCAATTCTCCAAGTATCATATTGTGGGGATTACAAAATGAAAGTGCTCTTCCAAAGAATTTTACTGAAGAGTGTTCTGCTATCATTCGTGAAATGGATCCTACATGTCGTGATCAACGTGCTATAACAACATGCAATGGTGGAGAGGGTACTGATTGGAACGTAATACAAAACTGGAGTGGAACTTATGGTGGAAATCCTGATAATTACGCTAAAGAACTAAAGCTGCCGTCTCAGTTACTGAATGGAGAATATGGAGCTTGGCGTACGCTTGGACTTCATGGAGATGAACGCTATTCAGAAGAATCGTTTACAAAACTATTGGCAAAGAAAGCAACTTTGGCAGAAAGTGTGAAGGATAGTGTATGTGGTCATTTTCAATGGATATTCGTTTCGCACGAAAATCCAGGACGTGTACAACCAGATGAATCAGTAAGACGTATTGATAAGGTTGGACCTTTTAATTATAAAGGTTTGTTTTCTCCGTGGGAACAACCAACTGAGGCTTTCTATTGGTATAGAAATCATTATGCTAAGGCTGAAGTTGATACAGTGACCCCAACAGCTGCTGATAGGAATGTTGATATATTAAAACCAGCTGATGGTTATTCATATATGTTTCGTGTAAACTGTGGCGGTGATGCTTATGTTGATTCCTATGGCAATGCTTGGAGTCAGGATAACTCAAAATATTCAGAATCATGGTCATCACAGTTTGGCTTGAATCCTTTTATGGCAAGTCAGGGACATATAACATCAAAAATACATGGAACCAATGATGCTGATTTATTCAGTTATTTCAGATGGGGACGCCATAAGTTGAAGTATCATTTTAAAGTTGATGATGACAGCATCTATCGAATAGAACTCTATTTTGCAGAACCTTGGCTTGGCGCTAGATATGGGGCTGCAATAGATTGTGAGGGTGAAAGAATATTTGATGTAGCCGTAAACGATTCTGTTGTTGTTGATGATGTTGATTTATGGGCTGAGGCTGGTTATGCCGGAGCATATAAACGCATTGTATATGCTAGGGCTTTAAATCATCAGTTGACGATAAGCTTTCCCGAAGTTAAAGCTGGACAAGCTGTGGTTTCAGCAATAGCTGTAGCATGTAACGGAGGTAAAGCCAAAAGTTTTGATTACAGTTCAGCGCTGCCTTCCAACTATTGGCATAGTCTGGATAATGATACTATTGCTAAGTATCCAAAAGCGTTGTTGCCTAAAGATACAGAGACATTCCCTACCGTAAAATATAACAGTGTGGGAAAAGGCGAGTGGATTATAACTCCGGGGGTGGCAAGGGAATATGCTCTTAGATTTCGTTATCGCAATATGACAGCTAAGTCTATTATAGCACGATTGACAATAGTTGATAATAAAGGCATTGTTGTTCATGCAAGTGATATCACATTCCCAACAACTCCCGCAAAGTTCAGAATACTTTCTACAACTACGGGAACTCAGATTAATGCAGGAAAGTATCGTATAATTATATCAAATGCCAAAGGTGTTGATTTTGAAACTCTAGAAATACAATGAAACATATAATATTCTCACTTCTGTTTTTAATAAGTCTCCCGATTTCAGCAAACGATTGGGAGAATAATCACGTGTTACAGATAAATCGTGAACCAGCTCGTGCAGCGTTTATGCCTTTTACATTACATAAAGGTGATAGTGAAATATCGCTCAACGGCAAGTGGAAATTCAGATGGACTAAAACTCCTGATGAACGTATTTTAAATTTCTATTCACCTCAGTATGATTGTACTGATTGGAAAGATATTGACGTCCCTGCAAACTGGGAAGTAAACGGATATGGTACACCGATATATATATCTTCAGGATATCCTTTTAAGATAGATCCTCCTTATGTGATGAAAGAACCAAAGCATAATTGGACAACTTTCAGTGAGCGTAATCCTACAGGACAATATCGCCGTACTTTCATTATTCCTGATAACGGACAGTCAGCACGTCGCTATTATATTCGTTTTGATGGTGTACAGTCTGCTTTCTATCTTTGGATAAATGGGCGTAAGGTTGGATATTCTCAGGGATCTATGGAACCTTCTGAATTTGACATCACCAGTTATGTTAATAAAGGAGCCAATGACATTGCGGTTGAGGTGTATAAGTATAGTGATGCAAGCTATTTGGAAGATCAGGATTTCTGGCGCTTTGGTGGTATTCAGCGCAGCGTAACTATATTTTCAACTCCGGATGTGCAGTTGCGTGACTATGCCGTAAGGACTGTTGCTGTAGATTCTAGTTTCAGTAAATTTGAATTGCAGATCAATCCAAAACTACGTGTATTTGATAATGAGACAGGTGCCGGATACAAGGTAAAGGCTATACTTTCTGATGAAAAAGGTGGTAGTGTTGTTCAGTTAACTGCTGATGTGTCAGACATTCTAGATATAGACCATAAGGCTGCAAATATGAATGAATGGTTTCCACAGCGAGGTAGAAGCAAGTTTGCTCGTATGTCGGCTGTTGTGAATAATCCACATCTTTGGACATCAGAAACACCTTATCTCTATAATCTACGACTTCAGCTTGTTGATTCTTTGGGTAATGTTATTCAGCAAACCGAACAGAAACTTGGTTTCAGGGATTATAAGATAAAGGATGGAATGCTTTTGGTAAATGGTAAGCAAGTGAGACTGCGTGGTGTAAACAGGCACGAACATGACCCAAAACTTGCACGTGTAATGACAGAGCAACGCATGCAGCAGGATATAAAACTTATGAAAGCAGCAAATATAAATGCTGTCCGAACTAGTCATTATCCAAACGTATCACGTTGGTATGAATTGTGTGACAGTGCAGGCATTTATGTTATGGATGAGGCTGATTGCGAAACTCATGGACTTCGTGGAACTCTTACTTCTTCTCCCGATTGGACTGAGGCTTTCCTTGACCGTGCTATTAGAATGGGGGAGAGAGACAAAAACTATACATGCATTGTTTTTTGGAGTCTGGGAAATGAGAGTGGGTTTGGTGTTAATCATGCAACGATGGCTGGTTGGCTTCATGAATTTGATCCTACACGATTTGTTCATTACGAAGGTGCCCAGGGATATGATGGCAATCCTGATCCTGCATGTGTAGATGTCGTGAGTCGTTTTTATCCTCGCGTGATGCAGGAATATCTTAATCCTGGTATTCCTGTAGGTGCCGATAAGGAGAGAGCTGAGAATGCACGATGGGAAAGACTTCTTGAAATCGCTGAAAAAACAAATGATAACCGACCAGTACTTACTAGTGAGTATGCTCATTGCATGGGTAATGCACTAGGTAATTTCAGTGAGTATTGGGATGAGATATATAGTAACAGACGAATGCTAGGTGGTTTCGTCTGGGATTGGGTTGACCAAGGTATATATTCAAAAGATAAAGGCATCCTATATGGTGGTGACTTTGGAGATACACCTAATCTGAAGGCTTTTTGTCTAAATGGCGTTGTGTTTGCTGATCGTTCTACATCATCCAAATATGAGGAACTTAAATATGTCTATTCTCCTGTACGCTTTAGCAGACATGGTGATTCCATATTCGTAGTAAACAGATGTTCGCATCTTTCTCTTTCTGCATTTAAAGCTTCATATAGAATTATGGAGAATGGGTATGAAAGCAGACATGGTTCACTCTTCTTACCTGATGTAATGCCTGGAGACAGCGCAGTGATTGGGCAGGCTTCAAAATATAGTTGTCATTCAGATGATGATAATAGATTGGATATAGACGTATTTGATCGTAATGGAAACAATGTTATAACATATCAGACAGCATTACATGATAATCTTGTGAGTGCGGCTGGTAAGATACAACGAGAACGTAAACTTGTGCGTAAGTCAATCAAGGACTGTGGTTTTAATGTAATTCCGAATTTCTATCGTGCTCCGACAGACAATGATACTGGCTTTGGAAATTGGTTAGCAAAAGATTGGAAAAATAATAGACTTGATTCACCTACAGTCTGCAAAATAAATGATGAGATAACTGAATATCGTTATCCAAAGGGTAAGATCGTGGTTACGCAATCTGCCGATAGTTTGCGTTTTGACTGTAAAGGTGATCTACCGGAATTGCCTTGTCTCGGTATTGTCATAAAGTTACCATGTGATTATGAACAGTTATCATGGTATGGTCGTGGACCTTGGGACAATTATCCCGATCGTAAACACTCTTCTGTTGTTGGTTTGTGGAAAAGTAATGTTACAAATCAGTATACTCACTATCCACGCCCTCAGGACAATGGTAATCATGAGGATTGTTCAATGGTGCAGTTAAAAAGTTCTGATGGCCGTATCTTTAGAATAGAAGCCGATGATGCTCCTTTTAGTTTCTCGGCTTTGCATTATTCTGATATTGATATTGCCACAGCAGCACATGACTATCAACTCAAACCATCGAAATATACTTATCTCAAGATAAACTGTGCTGTATTGGGATTAGGTAATGGTAGCTGCGGACCAGGAGTATTGAAGAAATATTCTATTGACAGAACGAAAAGCCATACTTTTAAATTCCGTATGTACATGAGATAATCAACAGACTATAATATGCTGATATAACAGGCAGTTTTGTGTTAATATATGTTTTGAAATTGAAAATTTAACTGCAGTTAGTTTTTACTTGTTGGGAATTAGCTTATCTTTGCGCCATAATTTTGATATTAATATGGATAATAGTAAAAGCAGTTTGAGTAGTCGCTTTACAATGATGGGACTACTTGTAACTCTCGGTATTGTATTCGGTGATATAGGAACGTCCCCACTTTATGTAATGAAAACCATTATAAGGGCGAATCCTGCTTACGATGCCAATTTCATTATAGGTGCTGTTTCTTGCATTATTTGGACCTTAACACTCCAGACTACACTAAAGTATGTTGTTGTTGCGCTTCGTGCCGACAACCATGGAGAGGGAGGCATCTTGGCTCTTTATGCTCTTTTGCATAAATACCGTTGGAAAAGTCTTTATGTTGTAGCCATTATCGGTGCAGCTACGCTTGTTGCCGATGGTATTATCACGCCAGCTATTACCGTTACATCTGCCATAGAGGGATTGGAGGTTATCAATCCGTCAACACCTGTGCTGCCGATTTGTATTGGTATCATCTCTGTTTTGTTCTTGATACAGCGCTTTGGTACAAGTGTTATCGGCCGTTCTTTCGGTCCAATAATGTTTTTTTGGTTCTTGATGTTGGGTATTGTCGGTTCAATGAATATTCATTATGACTTAGCAATATTCAAAGCTTTTAATCCATATTATGCTATTCATGTTTTAGTGGCATATCCAGAGACTAGTCTTATTCTTGGTGCAGTGTTCCTTTGTACTACTGGAGCTGAGGCTCTTTATTCAGATCTTGGACATTGTGGTCGCAAGAATATCCGCATTAGTTGGATATATGTTAAAGCGATGCTCATACTCAATTATCTTGGTCAAGGTGCTTGGGCTATAAGTATGATAGGTCATAACATGAATACAATAAATCCTTTTTATGCGATCATACCAAAAGATTTTCTTGTCTTTTCAATAGTAATGGCTACTATGGCGGCTGTCATAGCTAGTCAGGCTCTTATAAGTGGCTGTTATACCATCTTCAGTGAGGCTATAAATCTAAACTTCTGGCCACGTCTAAAGATTAAGCACCCAACGAATGTTAAGGGGCAGATATATATACCGTTGGTAAACAATTTCCTTTTTTGTTTCTGTGTATTCACGTTGCTATTGTTCCAGACTTCAGATAATATGGAGGCAGCTTATGGATTGTCTATAACGATAACTATGTTGATGACAACAATCCTTCTCGGTGTATATCTGTGGCATGGAAATGTAACGAGGATATTTGCCATACCTTTTTTGGTGGTATTCATGGCAATAGAGAGTTGCTTCCTTTTGGCAAATGTAGCCAAATTCATGCGTGGAGGTTGGTTTACTATTCTCATAGCTAGTTTCTTCTTCGTTATAATGATGGTATGGTATAAGGCTTATAAGACTCGTCAGCGTAATCTGAAACTTGTTAAGATAAAGGATTACTTACCTATAATAAAGGATTTGAAAGCGGATACGACCATTGCTAAATATGCCTCTAACCTAGTGTTTATTAACTGGGCACAAAAGGAAGATGAAGTTGAGGATAAACTAATATATTCCATATTGCGGAAGCAACCTAAGCGTGCCGACCATTATTGGTTGATACATCTTGATATGGTTGACGAACCTCAGACGTTGGAATATACAGTAGATACATTGCTTGAGGATACTGTTTTTAATATCCGTATTAAGATAGGCTTCCGTGTCCAACCGTTTGTTAGTCAGTTCCTACGTCAGATAATAAATGACATGACCAAGCGTCAGGAGGTAAGCATTGCTAGTGGATATCCGTCATTGCGTAAGCATGGCATACTTGGTGACTTCTGTTTTGTAGTCATTCATCGTATTTTCTATCCAGCAAGTAGTGTGAGTGCATTTGAGCAGTTCGTTATGAACCTATATGCTCTCGCTCGTCACATGGCAATTCCTGAGCAGCATTGGTTGGGCTTGGATACCAGTAATGTTGTTGTAGAGAATGTTCCGCTTATAATAAACCGCAACTGTCAACAAAAAATAGTAAGGATTGAAGAATAATGTTTCGATCCTTACTATTTTAGAGTATAGTATATTTTCCGTTATAGTTAAATAAGACTAAATTATTTATTATTATTTGGTTTATATTATAAACCTGTTTATATTTGCGTTGTGATATAACAGTTTGGCGATAGTTCGCCTTTCTTTTTATCATATATGGTTTACTATATAAACCGTTTTATATCGTTTAATTATAAAGACTACAGACATGAAAAGATTTATTTTATCAGTTTTGGTATTCGTAGGAGTATCGTGTTTTACTAATGCTGCCGACCTTACTATTTCAATAAATGGTATACGTAACAACAAAGGAAAAGTACTTATTATGATTAAATCTGTTGGTAAAGATGCTACATTTCAGAAGATGAAAGAGATTACAAATGACTCATGTAATTTCGTTTTCAAAGATATAGAAAATGGTACATACAAGCTATCTGCTTTTCATGATGAGAATGGCAACTATACTATTGATAAGGACGAAAAAGGTATTCCTACAGAAGGATTTGTTTTGAAAACAATTACAGTTAGTAACTCTGATACTTCAATTCACGAAGATATAAAATTAAAACTATTCTATCCGTTAACAATAAAACAATAAAATTATGAAAAATCATCTATTAATTGGACTCGTTATTTGTACATTACCTTGCAATGCACAAAAAGATTCTACGAAAATGACAAAGTTCAACAACGAACCGATACAACTTAAGGAAGTTGTTGTTAAATCACAGAAGATAATAAGTAAAGCAGATAAAATAATTAAAATCATCTCTATCAATGATAATAAAAATGGCGAAGAGCTCTTTCGACAGACTCCAAGTATAGCGTTGAATGGCAAAGACATAACGATTAATGGTTGCAGTGGTACAAAAGTATTTATTAATGATCGAGAAATCAGACTCACAGGAGATAATCTCATATCTTATATCCGTAGTCTAAGTTCCAAGGATATAGCGAGTATTGAGGTTTTACCAGTTGCAGGAGCAAGTTATGATGCAGACGCAAAGGGCGGAATCATTAAGATTAAACTCAGACGTAAATTCACAGATGATTATCAAGGTAACATAGCCATGAAAGGAATGGCTTCAGATAAAAGCTTTGCAATGCGTCCTTCATATTCTTTTAATATGCATCAACACAAATGGGACTTTTATACATTTGGTTCTGGTTCGTGGACCACACATGACAGAGGTTCTATATTGGCAACACGTTTTTATAGAGACAATAAAAACAATTATTCAAGTATTGGTGATATAAATACACCCGCTAATAATCAGAATATATGTGCAGGTGCATTTTATGAGATTGATTCATTAAGAACAATAGGTGCTGAAGTAGGATATTTTCATGATTATACAGATATGAATACAACTAGTAATTCTTATCTGACATATAATGATAATATACAAAATAGCGATGCACAATATTCCCAAAGAATGAAATTCAACATTCTTTCTGGTTCAGTAAATTATCAAAGAAAATTTGACAACAAAGGTTCTTTGCTAAAAGTAATGGTTGATTATGTTAATAAGAAATCCGTAAATAAAAATTTATATAATCTTTTATTTTTATGGAACAACCGAGACTCTACTTACAGAAGTAATCTTTCTTCGACATACAACATCGCATCCACTGATATTTCTTACAAGAAAGTATTAACAGAGCGGACAGCATTACTTACAGGAATAAAGTTTACGACGACGCAAATGAACAATGACAATTGTTACCAATCGCTTGTTGATAGTAAATGGAACGATGTGTTAGCATATAATTACTCTTCAAAGTATAAAGAGTATATATATGCTGCTTATGCAGAAGTCAATACAGAGATTAAACAATGGCAACTCATCGCAGGAATAAGAGCGGAAAACGCTAAGACAACAAATCATAATGTTAATATGAAGAAAGACTATTCTAATATATACCCTCATCTTGTTCTTGGATATTCCTTTGACGAAATGAAAAGATGGATGATTTCTATGAGATATGCAAGACAAATAGAACGACCTGCTTTTGATGCACTTAACCCAAACCGTATAGAGTTGTCGCAATATTCATATCAGATAGGTAATCCAGATCTTAAGCCTTCATATATAAACAGAGTAAGTGCAACACTGATACATAATTATAAATATACACTAACATTAGGATGTGAGTTATATACTGACTTAATAAGGGAATTTACAAAACAAGATCCGAAAGATAATAATGTTTCTTATGTAACTTTCGAGAATCACAACCATGAGAATCATTGGTTTGTAAACATAAATGCTCCTTTTCAATTAGGAAAGTTAATTGATTTGAATACAAACTTAACGGTGGTAAGGCAATGTATACAAATGACAGCAAAAGATAGTTATAGCAATCACAACCTTGTATTTTTTAACTGTGTTGCAAACTTTAATCTACCTAATAAATACTATGCTGAAGTAGAGTATACTATGCACAATCGCTTATACTCTGGTAATAGTTCGATAAAAACAAGTAATAGCATAAACGTAAAACTAAAAAAGACAATTGCCAAAGATAAAATATTGTTGACCGCAGGAATAGATAATATTCTAAACGAATCTGCCAGATATCAATCAGAACTTAGTGAATACTCACTTCAAAGCAGACATTTCATGGGGTCGACAGGTAGGCTAATAAGTTTATCGTTAGCTTATAATTTTAATAGAGGTAATAAAATAAAGGTACGCAGAGTGGAAAATAGTTCCACCGATGATCGTGCAAGAATGTCAAATAAACGATGATTATTTACAATAATATCTAATAAAAAGATAGCCTGAAGAACTATTTTACAGAACTTTTTATAATTTTGCAAATAAATATAAGATAATGGAAGAAAAGAAAATAAACGAGAAAGAGAGTTTAGAACTTATTTCTCAAATGATACAATCTACAAAGGAATATATGGAAATCGGTAGTGGTAACCATTTCATCTATTGGGGCTACTTCACTGCGGCATTGTCTATTGTTATATATTCTGTGTTTCAGTTTACTGAGTGGAAAAGTTGTGGACTGCTTTGGTTACTAATGTTTGTGTTTTGGATATTTATGGAAATATTGAATCATCGCAAGCATCCAACAGTAATGACGTATATCAACAAAGTTATTGATCATGTCTGGTATGCTATGGGTTATATGTTTATTGTAACATTTGCTGTTATTCTTTGTATCAGCTTTATCTATGGACGATACAATGCTCTGGATTTAATGATGCCATTATCTGCTATTTATGTTGGTATAGGCGTAACAATAACGGGGATAATCATTCAGAATAAGTGGATAGCCTATCTGCCATTTGTAGGAATAGGTTTGGGGCTATACATGCTAACAGCCATATATTTGAATATTTTTCCAACTATATCTTGGCATCTTATCTTTGGTTTATCATTTATAATAATGATGGTAATACCTGGACACATACTTAAAAGAAAGGAGAAAAAAGCATGTTAAGGGAATTAGATCCATTACTACACTCCCAACTACGACTTGCTGTTGTATCTATCCTAATGTCATTGGATGAAGCCGACTTTGTATATCTGCGAAATAAGACAGAATCAACAGCCGGCAACCTAAGTGTGCAACTGGATAAATTATCTGCTGCTGGATATGTCTCAACAAAAAGAGTTATCGAAGGAAAGAAAACTCGCACTTTATGTCGTATGACTAGCAAGGGAAAGAAGGCTTTTGAGGATTATGTGGAAGCCTTAAAGGTATATCTAAACGTGAAGAAATAGTGTTTTTTCTCTTGCATTACGAAAGAAGTTCAAGCTAGAAGACATTCTATTCCATTATTAGTAGGTTATAAGAAATCATCCATTGATAAAAAATATTTCTCATAGCCTAAATTTTTTAAAGATATAGTTACGAAATATTTCTTAATCAGTTGTATTGCCTAAAACATATTTCTTTATCCATAGGCTGAAAAACTGATCATACACAGAATATGCACCATCATTTTCAGTGATGAAGTCTTTTTCTAATAATCCTTTAACCGCAGAATTTACTGAACTAGGTGATGGCAGGTGATGTTTCTTTGCAAAAATTCCGCCTGTAACATTTCTGGCTTTGCCTTCAGCGGCTATAGCAAGGATTGTGTTACGTTGCTTTTCTGCCATTTGTCGCAATATGGTTTCGTAGGTGTCTGATGACATATCTAAGATATAGTTTATTGCATCATCAAGCATACCTTTTGAGCATGTACCGTTTTGAGGAGTTTTAAGAAACAGTACATTCATTACACGTTGTATGTAGGAAGTGACGCCTTCAAATCTATTGAATAGTTCTTTTATTATTTCTACTTCTAGATGTTTGTTGCGTTCTTCAAATTTCTCAGATGCGAATTCGCTGTATTTCTCAACAGTTAGTGTTTTTAAGTTCATTAGTGTAACGCTCTGATAAAAAGGTCGTGATGGTGATACAAATATCTCTCCCATTAGGTGGCGGTGTGAGCCTGAAAATATGAAATGTGCATTTGTACATCTTTGTATATATGTGCGCAAAAGCGCCTCGATTCTATTATCGCCATAGTATGTTATCTGTTGGAACTCGTCTATTGCTACAAGGCAAGGCTTATCTGCTTGTTGTAGATAGGTGAATATCTCATCTAAAGTAACTTCTGGATTTGTTATAGCTCCAACCCCAACACTCCATACGGGAAGACCATTGATATCAAATGAAATTTCAGAGCGCAAAGATGCTAATGTCTGGATTAATTTTTCCCAGACTTTCTTACCCTTTGAACGTAGTCCGTCTATAATACTTTTACCAAATACATTAACTAGGTCTGAAACAGAAGATGTTGAATAGATGTCGATGATAAAAGTATAGTAGTCTTGTTTTATCTCAGGTTGGTTGAAACAATGATTTATAAGTTCAGTCTTACCAATACGTCGAGGAGACATAAGGGCAAGATTATTCTCATTGACTAACAGGTCTGTAATTTTTCTTGTTTCATCTTTACGATCACAGAAATATTCAGGACCAGCATATCCATTTGTTATAAAAGGGTTGTTCAACATCATAGTTTCTTGTTTGATTCCGCAAATATAGTACTTTTATTGTAATTATCAAAAAATGATTATCAAAAAGTGATAAAATACAAATGTGGTGTCTTTTAATGATGTAGTTACGTTATCAATAACCATTCAACTTGATGAGGCTATGATAGTAAAAAAATGCATAGTAAAAGAAAAAAAACTTCTTTTTCTGTGTAATTTTTAACTATATTGCGCTTTACAAACAGTTATACTCGTATCCATAGATAATGATTAACACTTTGTGTGGCGTATTATTTATAGCTTAGATTTCTCGGTGACGATTTCAATTTTGTAGGTTTTGAGGGCTTCCCCCTATGTTTTTATGTTTTTTAGCTACGTTAGCTACGCCATCTCTTGCATAGCGCATAAACAGAGGGGCTCAAGATACCTAACTTGTAGAATTTAGCTACGGTAAGCTACGGTTTAGCTACGTTATCTATTTCTGCTTATATAATGTACGTGCAAGTACGCGCGCACATAGGGTTTTGCAAAATATAAGCGTCGAAATGTCAAGTTAATGAATATCAGTATTTTATCTACGAATTTGACTAAATAAAGTGATGGAGATCAGACGGTCAAATATTGATTTTCCCATGCGTTTCTATATAGAAACGCAACTCTTTCCACATAGAAACGCAAACGTTTCTACGATGTTTTACCTCCTATTTCTTCGTAAAACGCACTGCGTTTTACGAAGAAACGCACTGCAAAACATCGAAAAACGCACCAAATTCCTTCGCAAAGTGCAATGTAATATATGGGAAATTGTCACCTTTTTTTTATCGACGAATAGTCATCACGTTATTCTACTCGAAAATATTTCTAACAAGTTGATGTTCAATGGATAGACACTTCGACATCTTTTTTGCTGAAAAATTCACAGTGTGTGCATATGCGTGCGTGTATTACGATGTGTAACATTTCTAGTAATTAAAACTTTGGCTAACAGGCTAACCTAAATCTGATTGCATGGACAAAAATTTTGCAGTATCTTTGCAGAGAATTCAGTGGAATTCAGTAGAATCTTAAAACAAGCTTGATGATTCTGTTTTCGTTTGCATAGTTCTTGCTCACATCCTTAGTTCCTCATATGCCGCCAGCGATTCTTTGACAAATTTACTTGTAGAATACATTTCATCCTTTAAAAAATACAAGTTGCCGTAGCTAGAACGTAGCTAGCCGTAGCTAAATCCTGCAAGCTACGTATCGTCAATCCCTCTGTTTATGGGGTATGTGAGAGATGCCGTAGCTACCGTAGCTAAAAATATAAAAAATGATAGGAGAGCGAGCACTGCGTTTGATGAGACAAATTAATTTGATATGATATTATTTTTTCTTCTCCTTCAAACACGTCAAAATATGCGTTATAGTTATTATTATCATATATGCTTGCAAAAGAAATATTATATAGTGAATCATCTAAATTACAGTGAATCAACGTTAGTGACCATTTCTCTGAGGTCACGAAAATGTTTCTGTTAGGGCTTTTTGATTGTATATGTAGCTCTTTGATATGTTAATTATTTGAAATAAAAAAGAAATAGAATGTCTTATATTTTGAATTTATCATTATATTAGTTTATTTTGTATGATAATAAAATACACGAAGAACATTGTAAATTAACAACTAATGAAGCTGAACAAGAAATCGGGTATGATATTAGGAAGGGCTGACTTTATCAGTTCACATTTTTGCAAGTGCTTTTTAAATGGCGGTTGTTGGGTTATTAGTGTCATTGACAACTCACTAATCCCAAAACATCTCTATCCAATTTTAATCTAATCAATATGCCTAAATTCAAATCTCTACATACTCGTGTTTTTCTTACGTTTTTATTGGTTGTCATTGGTTATTTACAAGCCATGGGGCGCGACTACGACCATACCATACAGGGACATGTGGTGGACAATATCAGCGGAGATGGGCTCACCCCAAAAATTATACTGATGACTGCGGATAGCGTAGTGATAGACACGACTACCGCTGAACTTGAAGATAACCCCTTTACAGGTGGTAAAATAGGAAGTTATTATTTTGAAAAGATTAACCAGAAGGGACGATACATCATTAAGGCTGTGATGGAGAATTACAGTGATGCCTATACTGATTGTGAGCTACGAAGTAATCGTCAGTCTGCGATCTTTGCCAAACTCATTCGCATGATGAAGGTTTTCCACGAACTTCCTGAAGTCCTTGTTAAAGCTACTAAGCTGAAAATGGTGATGCAGGGCGACACGATAGTCTACAATGCCAATGCTTTCAACTTAGCCAATGGTAGTATGCTTGATGCATTGATCGCAAAATTGCCCGGTGCCAAACTAAATAAAGATGGACAAATCTATGTTAATGGGAAATATATCGAGAGCCTTCTTGTCAACGGTCATGAGTTTTTTTCTGGCAATCCGAAACTCGCTTTAGAGAATCTTCCTGCTTACACCGTCAATAAGATAAAGGTGTTTAATAAAGCAGGTGCCGCCTCAGTGATGATGGGGCATAACATGGGTGATCAAAGTTATGTGATGGACGTAAGATTAAAACGTGAATATGCCACTGGATACATGAGTAATTTAGAAACCGGAATGGGTACAAAAGATCGTTATCAAGTGCGGGGCTTTGGTATGAAATTCTCTAATAAAGAGAGAATCGGAGCTTTTGTCAACATCAATAACCTCAACGACAACCAGCGCGCCGAACTTAATGGCGAATGGAAACCACAGGATATGCCCGACGGACTATTGGCAACTAAAACTGCAGGACTCTCCTATCTTTACTTCATCAAAGGTACGGATTGGCTAAGCAGTGACATAACCTATACGCATACTTCATCTGACAATGTAACAAAGCAAAACGCACAGACCTTTCTACCTGGTGGCGACGCCTACAAGAATAGCTATGCCAAGGACTTGGAAAGCAGAGATCTATGGAAAAGCAATACACAATTACATCTGACACAGGACGGCTTCTTCACTTCCGACTACCTCAACCTCTCCTATCAGCACACCAATGGTAGAGGAAATATGAACACGGAAACACTCGATTCTACTTCTGTCGTCAACCGTTTACTTACAGAAAACAGTATTGAATCGAGTGAATTCAACTTCAAAGCGAAATCCGAAAACGGACTACGAGTATTTGTTACCGACATGTGGCGTCTAAGTCTATCGGCTGAATACAACCGCAAAACCCAAAAATCATTTGCCATGCAAGATATACAATACCTGCAAGGCACTCCATCTAGAGACTATCGCAATCCATATACCAACGCTCCCAATCAGCATCTAAAGCTCTTTGGCAGTACTTCCTATACCTTTATGCTCCGTGAAAAGTCTATCATGCCCGAATATATTTATACCTATTCTTACGACAAGGCTTCTAATCTGTTTTATCGATTAGACAAACTGGCTGGCAGAGACAGCAGCAGATTTGATATATTGCCATCAGCAGTGAATGCGCTAGCCGGTTCCCTTGACGGTGAAAACAGTTACCGTTACCACGAATACCGCAACCAACATGAGTTCAGCCTCAATTATAAAGATCTTAAGTGTAAGCTCCTCAATGCGGATGTACAAGTGAAAATGCCGATACGCATAGTCAACGCTAACCTCTATTATGAGCGTATGGGGCGTCACGATGTAATGCGCAAGAGTGTATTTTTCGAACCTTCTCTCTATATTTATCATCAGGGCAACAAAACCGAATGGAGCCTAACAGCAGAATCGCAGTCTGACCTTCCCGACCTTACAGCCATGACCAACTATCGCGACGATAGCGAACCGCTTTATATCAAAGAAGGCAACTCCGATCTAAAGGATATCCACCGATATAGTCTAGAGGTCAATTCTACATTTCACGGACCACACCAACGGGCGTTTAGCCTATGGACTGCATGGCATAAAACCGACAACAGCACTGCCTACCAACTTACGTACGATAAAACTACTGGTATCTCTACCCTCCGTCCTATGAGCGTTAACGGCAATTGGGATGCCAATGGAGGAATGGGTTACACGCGCACCTTAGATAATGCCCAGAAGTTTACCACTGATAATCAGCTATGGATTAATTACTACCACAATGTAGATCTTGCTACAGTAAGCGGACTCACAACGAGTCAACGCAGCATCGTAAACAATTGGAAGATGGGCGGCGAAAGTAAGTTGATTTTTCATGCCAACGACAACTATGAGTTCACACTTCATGGTGGTGGCAACTACTATCTTATCAATAGTCAACGTGAGGGATTCAGTAATATTCATGCAGGCGATTACAGCATGGGACTTAATACCACATTATCACTTCCTTGGAACTTCCAGATATCTACTGATATGACCATGTTTGCACGCAGAGGATATCAGCAAGCTGAGATGAATACTACAGACTGGGTATGGAATGCCCAGCTCACCCGCAGTTTCGTCAAAGGTAAACTACTGGCTAAGTTGCAAGGCTTTGATTTGCTACATGAGCTTTCAAGCACGCAATACGCCATGAATGCGCAGGGCCGAACAGAAATTTGGCACAATAGTATTCCTCGTTATGTCATGCTTTCACTTGCTTGGCGATTTAGCATTAATCCCAAAAAGTAATAATGTTTGTAAACTAACAAACACAGTCATACTCTATAGATGAACTCAATAATAAAAAGGAAAAGTGCGATGTTATAGTTCTTATTATTGCTTGCTTTGGAACATGATTGTCCTCTTATACCAAGTGTGTGATATAGGAAACTAGTATCTGTTTTTTTATAAAGGATTATCAGTTTTCTTTATTCTAAAACTTCAATTATTATTTTTAGTATAACCTAAAATCAGCAGCATCCCCATACTCAATGAAGCGTGTTAGGGAGCTACGCAATATTCCAATGATGTCTTGCTGATATCGGATGTGTATGAAATGTGCTCATTATTGAAAAAATACCACCGAATGGTGTTCGTTTTTCTTATTTAATTGCTATTTTTGTCATGTCATTTGGATTTTAACTGTTTTTTTGCACCACTAAAGTAAGTGAAAATCTGACACGACAAAATCGTGAGCAACTTATTGTAGCTCATGTATCTTTAAAAACAACCTAAAGTGGTGTGGAATTAAGCGTAAGCAATAATGAAAAAACTGATAACATATCAAATTGATTCTTTCACTAAAGAAAAATTTAAAGGAAATCCAGCAGGTGTAGTTGTGAATGCCGACGGATTAAGTGATAACGAAATGCAATTAGTTGCAAGAGAATTAAATAATTCTGAGACGGCATTTCTTTTCTCATCTGACAGTGATGATTGCGATGGAGTAATAAGATACTTTACCCCTAAGACTGAAGTACCTACCTGTGGACATGCCACAATTGCAGCGATGTATGCTAAAGCATTGGAAGAAAATTTGGATTCCTGTGTTTTAAGGATGAGAACTAAAATCGGCATTCTTCCATTTGAGATAATAAAGAAAGATGAAGATTATCAAGTTATTATGACTCAGGGAAAATTTGAGCTAAGTCCTACATTTGATTCTGAAACAACACAAAAACTGTTAACAGCTTTAGGATTAGAGAAATCGGATTTGGATAATAAATGTCCGATTCAGATAGCTTCAACTGGACACTCAAAGGTTATG
This sequence comes from Prevotella herbatica, assembly GCF_017347605.1. NCBI lineage: Bacteria > Pseudomonadati > Bacteroidota > Bacteroidia > Bacteroidales > Prevotellaceae > Prevotella > Prevotella herbatica. The sequence continues at coordinate 1,030,785 of NZ_AP024484.1, read as the reverse complement.
ATTGGAATTAAGAGCCGAGAGAAACTCAATGATTTAGCCTTAAATTTGAATGACTTGGCAATTTTGAGTAAGACTATTAATTGTAATGGATATTTTGTTTTTACATTTGACTCTGATAAAAGAGATATTCTGACTTATGGTAGAATGTTTGCTCCTGCGATTGGAATATCAGAAGACCCCGTAACTGGCAATGCAAATGGACCATTAGGTGGCTACTTGATACAAAATAAGATCGTGGACTATAAAGAGAACGTTTTTGAATTTAATGGTAGACAAGGGGAGCAAATAGATAAACTTGGTGTTGTTAATGTGAGAGTTAAAATTGAAAATGACTTACCAAAGGTGATTCAAATAAAAGGTGACGCTGTGGTAATATTTAAGACAGAAATAGAAATATGATAATAAGCCACATACGCACAATACTGCATATAGTCAATAACGGTGAAAGTATGAAATTGAAGCTTTGTACTTCTAACAAAAGTTAGTTCCGGTTGATACTGACGTGCTATGAACTCAGCCATTGCATTCGATGATAATTGTTAGACACTATTTTAAAGAACGTGGGATTGTTTCTAACAAAGAACCCTTTTCATAAATTATTTAACCAAACTGTTACCAAGAAATAGATACCAGATAATGACTAAGCGAGTCTATTTGGTTCGGATAATTTCTTAACAGGACAGTTAGGATATATTATAAATCTCGGATAGGGGCTTTTTATAATATTACCGTCTATAGAATAAATGGTTGAATCTAAATTTATTAAAAGTATGAAGAAAAGGTCTTTATTAAAGTTTGTAGCTCTGTTACCGTTATTCTTAGTTTCTTGTTCTGAAACAGATGATGAATTAAATGAATTTTCTAATTGGAAGGATAAGAATGAAAAATACTTCACTGATATATATATTTATGCAGATTCTGCAATAAACAATGGTTCCAAAGACTGGAAAATTATTAGAGAATGGTCTTTAGAAGATAATTACAGTACAGCAAAAGAAAATAACATTGTCGTGAATATTTTAAAAACAGGCAATGCCTCTACTTGTCCGATATATACAGATTCAGTAAGAGTCCACATACAAGGTAGGATACTACCTTCAACTACATATTCTAAAGGATATCCTTTTTGGGAATCTTTTGATGATAAATTGGATGTTACAACATCATTGCCTTTTCTGTTATCTGCGAATGGAATAATACCTTCAGGTACTAATACCGTTAATTCAAAGCAGATAGATGGACTTTCAACAGCACTTCAACAGATGCATCTCGGTGATCGTTGGATTGTATATGTGCCTTACCAATATGGGTATGGAACAGTTAATAATTCATCTCCATTAGTACCTGCTTATAGTACATTAATTTTTGATGTATCTTTGGTTGGTATTTACCATTCAGGAAATAGAATACCTAAATGGGAATAGAATAGATATAAAGCTGTAAAAGAAAAGAGATTATCTGATTTTTTACTGCTTTTATAATTTAGTAATCCTATAAGAATAACGAAAATAAAAGGTGAAGTTTAAAATTAATACAGTGTATCTAATTCTTCAAACTCATTTTAAATAGTATTACAGGGACAAATGAAGAGAAGCCATCGTTCTGCTACAGAACGATGGCTTTATTGTTGTCTATGCATTAAAACAAGGAGAGTTGGATATTGATAGTCCTTTGTAGATTAATGCATGGATTCTTTGATTCAGACTTTGCGGTAGAATATAATTTTGAATGATTAATGCCCGTGCTTGAATATTTTGATTCTTGAAAAATCGGCTTTGGAAAATTGCTTTACGCTTAGCATCAGGAAGATAATGCAAATAATCATAATTATAACAAAGCTCATCCACGGCATGATGGTGAAACTGCCCACTTGAAACGCTATACCATTTTTTACCTGTTCTGCTACCGATAAATGATCCATCTTCAATGTAACTTCTCGAAACAGAGCTGTGGTGTATGTCAAGGGATTTAGTAGGACGATGGGAAGCATAAATTTGGGTAATGCAAATGTCGGAATGTAGGCTCCAGACAAGAACGTGAGGGGGAATGATATGATAGTGACCAATAGCTGAAAATTGCTCGATTCACGTGTAATTGTTGCCAGATATAATCCCAAAGCACTGAATGTGAGTCCGGCTAAAATCATAATGAGAACCATATCGAGTCCGTGGACCGCATCGAGGTCTAATCCCATAAACAGACCGATGATTACGATAATAAGTCCCTGAATAACAGATATTACGGTAGACGATAACATATGCCCAATGGCTATCTGCCACCGCGAGATGGGTGCTACCAGAATTTCTTTCATGAAACCGCTTGAGATATCATCGAGGATGTTCATTGAATTATTCAAAGCAATTTGGAAAACGGTCATGATGATGATACCCGCAATCAAATAATTCATAGGGTTGGCAATGCCTACAGCAGTGCTCTTCATTACAAATGAAAAGACAAAAAGCATGATAACAGACATGAACAGATTCATAAACAGGCGCATTCTATCGCGCACAAGTTTCAATAAGTTTCTATTTAAGATGGCTAAAATGGCTCTCATGATTCTCTAATCTCCTTTCCTGTGATATTTAAAAATACGTCGTTGAGTGATCCTTTCTTAACTTCGAGGTCTTTGATATATTGTTTGTTGGCAGACAGGATTTTTAGAAAATCATCGTAATCATTGATGTTGACCATAACAAAATCGCCATCCTTTTTATATTTCATGTGATGCTGATCAAGAAAACCAACAATTATTTCGGGTTGATCGGATTCCAGTCTCATAACCGTTGAAGTGTATTGTTTTTTTAGGTTGAATGGAGTGTCAAACGCAATGATTTTCCCTTTATCAATAATTGCGATTTTATTACAAATCTCAGCTTCTTCCATATAGTGCGTGGTGAGAAAGATGGTAATTTTCTTTTCTTTTTGTAGTTTGTAAATATATTCCCACACATTGGAGCGTGTTTGCGGATCGAGACCGGTAGTTGGTTCGTCCAAAAACAATACTTTGGGGAAATGCACCAAACCTCGGGCAATCTCGGCACGGCGCTTCATGCCTCCCGAAAGATTCTTGACCGGCGAATGGCGTCTTTGTTCAAGATCAACTAGGTCGAGTACAAAGTCAATACGTGATTTTACTTCTTTCTTCGGTACGTTGTAAAAATCGCAATGCAGTTTCAGGTTCTCTTCAATGGTAAGCTTGTCGTCAAGCGTAGGATCCTGAAAGACAATACCTATGTTGTTTCTTACCTCAGCCATCTGCGTGCTTACGTCGAACCCATTTATTTTCATGTCGCCCGATGTTTTTTCCTGAATGGTGCATAGCGTGTTGATAGTGGTGCTCTTACCTGCTCCGTTAGGACCAAGGAACCCGAAGATACTCCCTTCTTCCACTTCGAATGAGATATTGTCGACCGCTATGAAATCACCAAATTTCTTTGTAAAGTTTTTAACTTCGATACTATTCATCTTAATTGTTTTAATTCTATTATTTTATTTTTTGCTTTTATGTGGAGATCAAATCGTTGTAAATAGTTTGCAAACGCTTTCGCAGATAAACGATTGCGTAATGTTTGCGCGAAAGCAATGTGTTGACTGGTACGCCGATGGTCTTTGAAATCTCTTTCACAGGAACGCCGTCCAGCTCCGTAAGCTCAAAAATCTCACGTTGTTCGGCAGGTAATTCTGCCAATGCGTTTTCAAGTTCCGTCCATACCAGTGAACGCAGATATTTCGTTTCCGGAGAGTCTTCGTCTTCCACTTCGTGAAACAGTAGCCCCGATATTTCTTCCAGCACATGTTCATCTTCGTCTTCCTGAAAAACTGGCATCCTGACTTCCTTCTTTTTCGTTTGGGCATTGGTAATCATATTTTGCGTGACACGATACAGCCATGCAGAGGTGTTTTCAATTGGGTTCATGGCATTATCCATGTTCTTTGCCAATTGATAAAACACATCCTGCAAAATATCATCCGCATCATCACGACTTGATACTCGCCCTCTAATAAACGATTTTAATCTCGGGGTGTATTTTGCAATCCACTCTTTCAGATTCTTTTGATTCGAGTTATTGCTCACTGGTATTTTCGCTATGAGAATGTTCCTGCCCAAAAGGATAACCGTGGAAACCGTGGTGTCTATTTTTAATAAATTCTTCACGTTCTTTCTCGTTCATCCCAGCCCATTTTTCATATAAAGGATGCCGGTGATATCTAGCCATTTCTTTTCTTGCCATCCAACCGCTAGGAAATGTTCCGAATAAAATTCGTGAAAGAACCAAGATGCCGAATGCCTGCAAAAAGTTAATGCATGGAAGTGCAAAGATATGTGGCATCAACCAATTCCAAAGCAACATGACAATAGCTGCAAATACGGCTGCAAACCCTAAAAAACCTAAGAAATGCCAAAGTGAATGTTTAAAATAAGATTTCATAATGTGTATATATTAATGTTTATTATCAAATTGAATTTTTTCTTGCGTTGAAGATAACGGTATCTTATCAATCAGTCTGATGGCTCCAAAGTTACAACTTTTTATGCAATGTTGACATGCCGTACATTAGTTTGGATTTTTCACAATTACATGCATATCCTTTCCTTCCTCAGGTTCCATTTTGAGTACACCGTTTGGACAGTGTGTTATACAGCTGTTACATCGAGCACACTTCTTATCATCGATAGATATTATTCTATTGTTTTTTTCCTTTTTCCTTAGTGAGTCCGTTACCAGATAAATAACGAATAAAGCACCTATTGCAAAATAAAGTTGTATCATTTGTCCTTTCATTTTTAATATTATAAATAGCTTTCTATAGATTAAGACAGATGAGTGCGAAAAATATTTTAAAGAATTGCCAATTTATATCATTTTTGCAATAGATTTATCATTTCCTTAAATTCTTTTTTAGGTATCAGTAGCTTAACTCACTTATTTTTATAAGCATTATACTTGTAAAATAACGTTAGTTCGATGTTATAATTGATTATTAGGCAATTTTTTTTCAGCTTTTATAATTTATTAATCATATAATTGCATTACTTTTTCGCTCTTTGTTATAGACAAAAACGGGAGTTTTGAGTCTTATAATAAATAGGTAATGATATGAAAAGGTTTGCAACTTATATAGTGTTTTTCTTTGTAACGTTGGCAACATTGGCTCAAAGCGATGTTGAGACACAACGAATGTATCTGTCGGGACATGGTTGTGACGATATGGTGAAATGGGATTTCTTATGTACCAATGGACGTAATTCAGGTAAATGGACAAAGATTGGAGTTCCGTCTTGTTGGGAATTGCAAGGCTTTGGTACTTACCAATACGGTATGCGATTCTATGGAGTTGCAAATCCTGAAGGCATCGCAAACGAAAAAGGACTTTATAAATATGAATTTAACCTTCCGAAGTCATGGGCAGGAAAACAGATTGAGCTTGTGTTTGAAGCTGTGATGACAGATGCAAAAGTAACCATTAACGGACGAAAAGCCGGAAGTGGATTGTATCAAGGTGGATTCTATCGCTTTATATTTGATGTCAGCGATCGCATTTTCTTTGGTAAACATAAGAATATTCTAGAGGTAGAGGTGAGCAAGGAGAGTGCTAACTCACAAGTGAATATGGCAGAAAGACGTGCTGATTATTGGAACTTTGGAGGAATCTTCCGTCCTGTCTTTGTCGTTGCCAAACCATCTTATAATATTGCTAGAGTAGCTATTGATGCCGATATGAACGGAGTGTTCAAGGCTGATTGTTTTCTTAACCATGCCCTTAAAGGAGCAAAAGTTAAGGTGAAGATAAATTCAATTGGTGAAAGTGTAGCAGAAGTAAGGGGAGATGTGGCGCATTTTGATTTCAAAGCATCCAATCCAAAACTATGGACTGCCGAAACGCCAAACATGTACACAGCAGAGTTTTCTCTGATGGATTCAAATAATCATGTCATTCATCGTGAAAAACAGAAGTTTGGTTTCCGTACGATTCAGTATCGCCTGTCTGATGGTGTTTATATCAATGGAAATAAAGTAATATTCAAGGGTGTAAACCGTCATTCATTCCGTCCTGAAAGTGGACGAACGTTGAGTAAGGCAAAGAACATAGAAGACGTGAAACTTATCAAGAGTATGAACATGAATGCTGTGAGATTGAGCCATTATCCTGCTGATCCGGAATTCCTTGATGCATGTGATTCTCTTGGACTATATGTGGAAAGCGAACTTAGTGGATGGCATTGGGCTCACGAGACTATCATAGGTCAGCAGCTTGTGAAGGAAATGGTGACACGTGATGAAAATCATCCAAGTATCATATTTTGGAGCAATGGAAATGAAGGCGGTTTTAATTATGAACTAGAACCAGAATTCTCACGTTGGGATATTCAGAAACGCGTTGTGATATATCCGTGGGCTAACAGAAACGGATTTGAAACAAAGCACTATCGCTCTTATGGTGAAACAGAGGAATACATGCGACAGAAGGAGATATTCATGCCTACAGAATTTCTTCATGGACTATATGATGGTGGACACGGTGCCGGACTTGCTGACTATTGGAAGATGATGATGGCAAACCCAAGATGTGCAGGTGGATTCTTATGGGATTTAGCTGATGAGGGAGTGGTGCGTACAGACAAAAATAATATGGTTGATTGCATGGGAAACTTTGGCGCAGACGGAATCGTAGGCCCGCACTTCGAAAAGGAAGGTTCTTATTATACCGTTAAACAGGTGTGGAGTCCTGTAGCTGTGTCTTTGTCTGGAAACAGATTACAGGTTGTGAATAGTTATAACTTCACAAATCTTCGTGACTGCCATTTCTCATATAAATATTTAGGAATGCCAATGTTGGGTTCTTCTGATGTGAAAACAAACTCAGCAGGCAGTCTTGTGTCTCCAAATGCAAATCCTGGTGATACAGCTTATATAATATTACCCGACGGTTGGAAAAAAGCCGATGTGATAGAGGTAAAAGCCATTGATAATCATGGAAACGAACTATTTACATGGGACTTTAAACAGAAAGTGAATAATGCCGCTCGTGTGAATGTAAACACTTGCAAGGTTGATTCAACGAAAGATAATTTGATTATAAATTCTGAAGGTCGCACATATACATTCTCACGACTTGACGGACTATTGAAAGGGGTAGCTGTTGGTGATAGAAAAATATCATTTGCAAATGGTCCTCGCTTTGTTGCCGCAAGACGCAGCGATCGCAGTTTCGACCAGTTTTATAATCATGATGATAAGGAAGCCGAAAAGAAAAAGACTCAATATACTCTTTATAACGACCAAGGAATATTGCAGAGTATTGAAATGAAAGGTAATGTTCTTACAGTGAAATATGCTCATGGCTCGCTTAATGAAGTGACATGGCGTTTCATTTCTGGTGGAAGCGTAGAGATGAATGCAAATTACAGTTTTGGTGGAGTTGTTGACTTGATGGGTATAATGTTTGATTATCCAGAACAAAACGTGAAGAGTAAGCAATGGGTTGGTGACGGACCTTATCGCGTATGGCAGAACAGAATGCAAGGACCTCAATATAATTTATGGCAGAATAAATATAATGACCCTATACCAGGCGAGAGTTTTGAGTATCCTGAATTCAAGGGATATTTCTCAAATGTGGCATGGATGCAGATTAACACAACCGAAGGACGAATAGGAATAATCAACGATAGTAACAGTTTTGTAGGCGTTTATCAGCCACGTGACGGCAGGGATGAACTGCTATATACTTTGCCGCAGACAGGAATATCATTACTTCGAGTGATTCCGGCAGTGAGAAACAAAGTTAACTGCACAGACCTCAATGGTCCTTCAGCACAACCAGTGTGGAGCAGTGGCTTTATGTCTACAACAGCAACATTCAAATTCGAATGAAAAGATTAGTATATACCATATTGATTTCCTTTCTTGTGGCAGTTTCTGTCTATGGCGATTCTCGTCCTTGGACATTCTGGTACTGGATGTATGGAGCAGTTTCTAAAGCAGGAATACACGAGGATTTAAAGGGAATGAAAGACATCGGACTTGGTGGTTGCTATCTGATGCCTATACGTGGAGTGTCAGACAAACCTGAGTTTAATGGTGATGCGACACAGTTATCACCTAAATTCTGGGAGATGGTGGATTATTCTTTTTCACAAGCCGATTCCCTTGGGCTTGATATGGGTATTCATATCTGTGATGGTTTTGCTCTTGCCGGTGCTCCATGCATATCTCCAGCCGAGAGTATGCAGAAAGTTGTGTGGAGTGACACAATCATATCTGTTAATTCATCATCATCTGATCATATAAAATTAGTTCGCCCAGAGGCATACATGGGCTATTATGAAGATATAGCCGCATTTGCATTGCCCGTGAAATATGATACAACGAAAGTGAAACCTGTTGTTGTATCTCATTCTGATAATTTGGTTGTAAATCCAAATGGTAGTTTTAATGCTTCCAAATCTTGTTGGATCGAGTATAATCTTGGCAGAAAAGTGACTTTGCGCAGCATTGATATTATACCTTCGGGAAACAATATACAATGTCAGCGTGTTAAGGTTATGGTGTCTGATGATGGAAATGAGTTTAAGTTGGCTTCACAACTTCAACCTGCTAGACAAGGTTGGCAAAGTACTGGATATGGTTTTACTTATGCGATAAGTCCTGTTTCTGCAAAATTTGTAAGACTGGAATGGAGTCCAGACGGAACAGAACCAGGAAGCGAAGATTTGGATGCCGCAAAATGGAAACCAAACTTTAAATTAAAGTCGGTGAATTTCGGTCTGTCACCAGTTATTTCACAATGGCGTGGCAAGGCTGGATTCACATGGTTAGTGGCTCCTGAAACAACGAAAGATGAAGTGCCTGATGGGGATTGCATAAAGAAGTCAGATATTATAAGATTAAAACTGAATAATGGACGTGTAGTTGGAAAACTTCCAAATGGAACATGGCGCATATTGCGCATGGGACATACTTCTACCAGACAGATGAATGCTACGGCAGGAGGCGGAAAGGGTTTGGAAGTTGACGAGTTTTCTTCATCTGCAGTAAATAAACTATTAGATAATTGGTATTCACTTTTCCTATCACGCAGTCATTCTTCTGTAGTGAAATATCTTCATGTAGACAGTTGGGAATGTGGAACTCAAAACTGGGGATATCAATTTGCCAAGGAATTTAAGTCACGTCGAGGTTATAATCTTATTGATTGGCTTCCGGTAATGGCAGGAATATCATTGGAGAGTGCCGCTCAAAGCGAAAGAGTATTGCGCGATATAAGAAGTACGCAGAATGATCTTGTTAATGAAATATTTTTCAAGACAGTAGAAAAATACGCACATCAACATGGACGCAAGATAAGTCATGAGAGTATCGCTCCTACATTTGTTGCCGATGGTCTTGAACATTACAAATATTCAGATGTTCCTATGGGCGAGTTTTGGCTAAATTTACCAACTCATGATAAACCTAGTGATATGCTTGATGCAATAAGCGGTGCTCATATATATGGAAAACCGATAGTTCAAGCTGAAGGATTTACGGAAGTCAGAGGGGTATGGAATGAAACGCCAGCGATGATAAAACCGCTTCTTGATCATAACTTTGCATTAGGCATGAATAAATTGTTCTTTCATGTAAATACTCATAATCCGTGGACTGACAGAAAACCAGGTATGACACTTGATGGAATAGGACTTTTCTTCCAGCGTGATAATACTTGGTATCATGAGTCTGGTGCATTAGTTGATTATATCAATAGGTGTCAGAAAATGTTGCAGAGCGGTACGCCAGTTGTGGATATTGCTGTGTTTACAGGTGAGGAAATGCCATCGCGCTCTTTCACTCCCGACCGTCTTGTAGATATTCTTCCAGGCTTGTTTGGTAATGAGCTTGTAGAATCAGAATGTAGACGATTGGAGAATAAAAACCAACCTCTTGAGGAAAGTCCTGTCGGAGTGGTACATGCTTCGGGTATCATGAATTTAAATGATTGGATAAATCCGTTACACGGATATCATTATGATTCAATGAACAGTGATGCTCTTTTGAATGCTAAAATCGTTGATGGTCGTATTGTAATGCCTGGTGGCATAAGTTATGGTATATTGGTTATGCCGGGAAAGACAAAGATGACACCTTCGTTTTCAGGGTATTCAAAAGTTATTGCTGATAGAATAAAAAAACTTCGTAGGAGTGGAGTAACTGTTATCGATGTTCCTTATACGGATGACACATTTAAATCAGCTGGTATTCCAAGGGATATCGTGGTGCCTAATGGTATCGCCTTTAATCATGTGAAAGCAAAAAGCGGTGATGATATCTACTTCCTTAGTAATCAGTTTGCTCGTATTATGACATTCAATGCCATTATGCGACAAGCTGATATAACGGGATGTATGTTGTATGATGCACAGAAAGACATTTATTTCAGTCCTTCATCATGTAGCATGGATAATGGTTTTGCAAATGTAGAAATTACATTGCCATCTCATGGTTCTGTATTCGTCATATTTCCTCATCGTGTTCAGTCAACAACATTATCAAAGTTGCCAGTATATGATAAAGTCGTGAATGTTAACGGTGATTGGCAGTTGACTTTTGATGCGACAGGGATTAATGTAAATACGAATCTCCCTAACGATTGGAGTATTTCTGATAATGCCAAGATACGATATTATAGTGGTTCTGCAGAATATTCAACTCATTTGCGATGTGATATACTAAAAGGACAGAATGCAACGTTATCTTTAGGAAAAGTATGTGATATTGCGCATGTATTCGTAAATGATGTAGATTGCGGGGTGGCATGGACATCACCTTATGAGGTGGATGTTACTAAGGCTTTGAGAAAAGGCGATAATTTTATTAAGATAATAGTCACTAACACATGGGCTAACGCCTTGCGTGGAAATGATATCGGAAATCCTCCGTTTTCTGGCATCTGGACTAATGCGCCGTATAGAATGAAAGATGATAAACTACTGAATGCGGGACTTATTGGACCTGTGGAATTAAAATACTAAAATATATATGAAATACAACAGACTACTTGTTGGCATGGCAATGACATTGTCTGCCATGGTTATGAAAGCAGAAATCAAATTGCCGCACATGTTTGGCGACAATATGGTCATGCAACGCAATTCTGATTGTAATATATGGGGAACTGCCGATGCATTAAAAACAGTAAAGATTACTACGTCATGGAATGGTAAGACTTACAAGGTGAAAGTTGGAGATGATGGGAAATGGAAATTGAAGATCAGTACTCCTGATGCTGGTGGTCCTTATGATATAAGTCTCTCTGATGGCAAGGCACTTACATTGCATAATATCCTTATCGGGGAAGTTTGGATATGTAGTGGACAGAGCAATATGGAAATGCCGATGAAGGGATTTAAGGCACAACCTGTTGATGGGGCATTACATGAACTTATTACTGGAGCCGACAAAGACTTACGCTTGTTTACGGTCAGTCGCAATGCCCGTTTGCAGGCTGTAGATACATTGCAGGGAAAATGGAATGCTGCGGATGCTGAGACAATACGCCAGTTCAGTGCAACGGCATATTATTTTGGTTCAATGTTGCGTAAGAGTTTACGTATTCCTGTAGGACTTATTGTAACCTCATGGGGTGGCAGTGCTTGTGAAGCATGGATGTCTTCTGATTGGTTGAAGGCATTTCCTGATGTGAAGCTGCCAACTGACCAGACTGATGTTGACAAACGAGCACAACGTTGTCCTACAGCTTTATATAATGGAATGTTGCGTCCACTGATAGGTTTCACTATGCGTGGTGTGATATGGTATCAGGGAGAGGACAATGTAAATCGTGCATCTTCTTATTCTGCTCTTATGCAGAAGATGATAAGTGGATGGAGAAATGAATGGAAAGAAGGATCTTTTCCTTTCTACTACTGCCAGATAGCTCCATACGATTATTCTTTAATCAACTGGAATTACAACAGTGCGTATCTTCGTGAGCAGCAGTCTATGGTAGAAACCAATGTTGATAATTGTCGCATGGCTGTATTAATGGATGCAGGTTTGCAATATGGTATTCATCCACGTAAGAAGCGAGAGGCTGGCGAACGTCTTGCTATGCTTGCTTTGAAGAATACATATAATGTGAACGGACTTCCTGAATTTGCTGCTTATAGCGGAGTGAAGTTTGATGGTGACACTGCTGTCGTTTCGTTTAGTCGCAGTCGTGAATGGGTATATTTCAATAATTCTACGTCGAGTGACTTGTTTGAAGTTGCCGGAGCCGACAAAGTCTTTCATCCCGCAAAGGCTTGGATTTCACGCAATCAGGTATATGTAAAGAGTGACGAAGTAAAGCATCCCGTTGCAGTGAGATATGCATTTCATGATTGGGCTGTAGGCGACTTGTTTCATGATGGTTTGCCGGTAAGTTCTTTCCGTACGGATAATTGGTAAGAAAATGTTTAGTATGAAGAAAATAATATTATTGTTTGTCGCAATATTGTCATTCACTACTTGTTTGGCAAAGAACGACACGTCTGTTGATGGACTTTTCCCTATTGTTTCACAGGGACGTCAAGTGTGGAATTTTAATCCCGAATGGCGCTTTTGTCTTGGTGATGTAGCCAATGCCGAATCAGTAAACTTTAATGATAGTGGTTGGGAAGTAGTTTCAACTCCGCACTGTGTGAAACTCGAACCGGCTGAGGCTAGTGGATGCCGCAACTATCAAGGTAAAGCATGGTATAGAAAGCATTTTGTAGTACCAGCCAATCGCAGTGAAATATATTTTGAGGCGATAATGGGTAAGCAAGATGTATATATCAATGGAAAATTAGCCACTACACATTTTGGTGGTTATCTTCCGATAATAGTAGATCTTGATAAATTCGGACTTCACAAAGGTGATAGTTGTGTTGTTGCTGTGATGGCTGACAATTCAGATGATAAGAATTATCCTCCAGGAAAACCACAGTATGCCTTGGATTTTGCTTATCATGGTGGAATATACCGTGATGTATGGCTAATTGCTAAAAACGATGTATTTATTACAAGTCCGCTTGCCGAAGATAGGCGTGACGCAGGTATATTTGTTCATTATGCTAATATATCAACACATTCAGCTGACGTTATAATCGATGTTAATGTGAGGAACGTTTCAAACAAGGTACGTCATTTAAATATTGAGAACACGCTTGTTGATTCTTGTGGTAAGGTAATTAAGCGAGTGCATGAAGGAATTGTTATTCCTGCAGGACAGAAAAGTGTTTCTCAAAAGATATCTTTGCGCAATCCTAAACTATGGTCGCCTGAAAGTCCATATCTTTATAATCTTGTTACACGTGTTAATGAAGGCTCAAAGACTCTTGACGGTGGAATGACAAAGATAGGAATCCGTTCTATAGAGTTTCGTGGAAAGGATGGCTTCTGGCTTAATGGCAAGAAATATCGTAAACTTATAGGGGGTAATCGTCATCAGGACTTTGCTTATGTAGGTAATGCTGTCCCAAATAGTCAGCAGTGGCGTGACGTGATGAGATTAAAGAATTGTGGATTCAATATTATCCGAACAGCTCATTATCCTCAGGACCCTTCGTTCATGGACGCATGCGACGAATTGGGCATCTTTGTTATCGTAGCTACTCCTGGTTGGCAATTCTGGAATAAGGATTCAATCTTTGAAAATCGTGTATTGGATAATACTCGTCATATAATAAGACGCGACAGAAATCATCCTTCTGTGCTTATGTGGGAACCGATACTTAACGAGACCCACTATCCACTGGAATTCTCTTTGAAATCATTGCAGATTACTAGAGACGAATACCCTTATCCATATCGTCCGGCAGCTGCCGCTGATTTAAATTCAGCGGGAGTACGTGATCATTACGATGTTGTATATGGTTGGCCTGGTGATGACTTAAAACCTAATAGTCCACGTCAATGTATATTTACACGTGAATTTGGTGAAATTGTTGATGATTGGTACGCTCATAACTGTATAAATCGCGCAAGTCGTAGCTGGGGAGAACATCCTCAACTTGTTCAGGCTTTGTCACTAGCTAAGACGACTGGTGAGATGTTTACTTCCACTAGTCAGTTTATAGGTGGTGCACAGTGGCATCCTTTTGATCATCAGCGAGGCTATCATCCAGATCCTTATTGGGGTGGTGACTTTGATGCTTTCCGTCAACCAAAATATGCAGCAGCTATGTATGAGACATTGGGAAGCAAACCAGTTGTGAATATAGCTAATGAGATGACTCCGTTCTCGGATAGTGATGTCGTTGTATTCTCAAATTGCGACAGTGTACGCCTTAGTTTATATGATGGTGAAAAGAGTTGGACATTGCCTGTTGTTCATAATCAGCAGTATTCTGCTCCAGTTATATTCAAGGGTGCATGGAACTTCTTTGAAGCTCGTAACTATAGTTATGTGAAGAAGAACTGGCAGAAAGTGAATATGGTTGCACAAGGTATTGTTGATGGTAAAGTAGTTTGCACTTCACGCCGCATGCCTTCACGTCGCAGCACCCGTCTTCGTTTATATGCAGACACAATGGGGAAACCTTTGGTTGCAGATGGTTCCGACTTCGTCGTTGTTGTGGCAGAGGTTACTGATGATAATGGTAACGTGCGTCGTCTGGCGAAAGAAGATGTTAAGTTTACTGTTACTGGAGAAGGTCGCATCATAGATGACGGCACAATAAATGCCAACCCGCGTGCTGTAGAGTGGGGCTCAGCTCCTATTTTGTTGCGTTCAACACGTAAAGCAGGTAAAATTCATATTCGTGCAGAGGTGCAGTTCCCTGGTACGCATGCACCAACTCCAGCCGAGCTCGATATTCAGTCTGTTCCTTATGAAGGTAGTTTCTGCTTTATACAGCAGTTTAATAAGAAAAGCTCCGATAATTCATCTAACATAACCGAAAAGCATAATGGTACAGTATTATCAGCTAAGGAGAAAGAAAAAATGCTTAAAGAGGTAGAACAGCAACAAGCAGATTTCGGAATCTCAAAATAATTTTGTATTTTTGACGGTGTAATGAGAAAACTAGCCTACATACTACTTTTTGTTTTGCTTTCCGTTTCAGCTTTTGCGCAGAATACGGAAAAGGATGATTTGTTAGTTTCTCATTACACTGAACAAAATGGATTGCCAAACAATATTGTAAACTGTTCTTTGAAAGACAAAGAAGGGTTTATGTGGTTTGGTACATGGTATGGACTTACACGTTTTGACGGAACTCGTTTTCAAAACTATTCAAATGCCGTGAGCATAGTTTCTGATCAACCTCCACGTAAGATAGAAACTATTATGGAAGATGGTCAGGGAAATATCTGGATAAAAACTTTGGATTGGAAATTATCGGTATTCTTTAAACGTACAGAGCGGTTTGAAAATATCTTTGATGAACTGAAACCGTATTCACGTAATTTGCAGATAATAAAGATACAGTCTACACCTGAAGGAAAAGTGTTACTGCTTACGAAAGATAAAAGCCTATTACAGGCATATACGTTACCCGACGGAAGAATCAAAGTGCAGTTGATTGCGTCTTCACGTGGAAAGATAAATAAGTTTGATTATCAACTAAAGGATAACCTTGTTGATATACGTTCTGGTTACGCTGGTTGGGTAGGCAAAGACTATCGCATTTTTGTTCAACCACTTAAAGGAAGCAAATGGACAAAGAAACAATGGTATACTTATTTTCAGCGAAAATCTGTTGAGTCAAATATATATAAGGATTGTTTAGGATGCTTATGGACAGTTGGCGCTACTTCGATAAAATATTTTAATCCTCGTAACGGAAAACAAAAACTGTTTCCGTTTTCTTACTTCGGTCGTATCACTTCTCCTTCCTTTTGTGATGCTGGTGAGCATGGTGTGTTCTATCTCACTGAGGCAGGTGAGGCTCTTTATATAGACAGAAAGACTCTTGAAATGCGTAATGTTGTAACGTTGCCGCAATTGCGTGATGAAAAGCATGGAGCGCATTTCTTCAGTATGAATATGGATCGTGATGGTATTTTATGGCTTTCGTCAACAAACAATGGTATCTATCGTTTTAATTTTCCTAAACGTCAGTTCCGTATAATTCCTTTACCGCCATGTGATAAAGAAGGTGTGAGGTCTTTGTTTCAACTTAAAAATGGAGATGTCTGGGTCGGCACACGCAGTAAGAATCTTTATGTACTTGACATAAACGGCAAATTGAAGTTCAAATATTCTTATGACAGATATCATATAGGAAGCGTTTATTATATCATGGCAGACCATAAAGGAAATCTGTGGTTGTCAACTAAAGGTGATGGACTCGTAAAGGCTTTACCTGATAAGAGCGTTGAGGGAGGATACCGTTTTGTTCATTATTTGCACAATGCTGCTAATCCGTCGACAATAAGTGGTAATAACGTGTATATTACTTATGAGGACAGTCATAAGCGCATTTGGGTTGGAACACTTGATGGTGGTTTGAATCTAATAGTGGAACATAACGGCAGCATTGAGTTCAAGAATAAATATAACGGAATGAAAAACTATCCGGGATATGGACTATATCTTGAAGTAAGGAATATGGTTGAAGACCGATGGGGTAGAATATGGGTTGGAACGATAGACGGATTAATGTCTTTTAATACGAACTTTGATGACGTTAGGCACATCAAGTTTAATTCATACAGATTGACAGAAACTAATACTTTGGCAAATAGTGATGTTTATGCACTATATAAAGATCATCGTCAGAATATTTGGGTATGTACGTTTGGCGGTGGACTGAGTCGTATTTCTGGATATGATAAAAAACAAAATCTTCCTTTATTTAAATCACTTGGAAAACGAGAGGGATTGCGAAACGATGTTATTGTTTCCATTCTTGAGGATAATAGTGGTAGACTGTGGCTCGGTAATGATCATGGTTTATCATGTTATGACCCTGTCACTGATCGTATAAGGAACTTTGATAATACAGACGGATTTCCACATGTGGATATGGAAGAGACTTCTTCTTTGAAAAATTCTAATGGAGAATTATGGATGGGATGCAAACAGGGAATATTAGCATTTCGACCAGAGGCTCTTAAAACGAAAAATGTAAAATATCCTGTATACATTGTCGGCTGTCAGGTAAATAATAGGGATATACGTAGTTATGTTGATGACCCAATTATTGATAAGGCTATAAACTATGTTGACAGGCTGGAACTTAAACATAGTCAGTCAATGTTTACATTGGAGTTTGCAGCATTGAACTTTCATAATCGTGACGGAGTGAACTATCGTTACAAGCTAGACGGATATGATAAGGACTGGCATTACAATGGCAGCAACAGAATTGCGTCTTATACTAACGTGCCTTCTGGAGATTATACTTTTGTTGTTCAGGCAATAGATACTGCCAATCCGGGTAAGATGAGCAGTTGCAGAATGCAGATAACTATATTGCCACCTTGGTGGGCTACTTGGTGGGCATATACATTTTATATGTTTATTTTCGTTGTAACTGCTTATTTTGCCATAAGATATGCAAAGTATCAGTTGAAGATGAAGAACGACATCTATATTCAGACAAAGGTGTCTGAATTTAAAAAGAAGTTTTATCTTGAACAGCAGGATAAATTGTTTGTTGATAATGTTAGTAGCATTATTGATAGCAATCTTATGCAGGAAGATTTTGATATAGAATTAATAGCAAAACAGTTGGGTATGAGCAGAAGCTCATTCTTCAAACGTCTTAAAGCACTAACCGATTTATCTCCTTCTGATTTTGTGAAGGAACGTAAGTTAGCTTGTGCCGTAGAGTTATTGAAAACATCAGAATTAAGCATCGCCGACATAGCATATAAATCTGGTTTCAGTGATTCTGGCTATTTTGGAAAGTGCTTTAGAAAGCGATATGGCATGAGTCCTCGTGAATTTGTAAATAGTCAGAAATAAAGGCTATGAAAAGTTAGTATGTATATCTATAATTTATAAATAGATGAAGGATATATTTGAAGAATAGGATTCGTATAATATCATGCTTTCTTATTTTAGACTTGCTAGTAAATACTCATTTATGACAAAAGATTCATTAGGGGCATTATCATACAATAAAGATGAAGGCATTTACTTTCATCGTATTTATCTCCTATTGCTCTACCTAGTGTCTATTTTGTTAAGGACAAAGATATAAAAAGTTATATTGCTGTCCGGTAAAAACAAATTGAAAGTATTAAAGTCCTTTATTTATAGGGAGTTCAAGCGCTTTCCAAACTAAGGGGCTTACTTTTTCTTTTGAATAGTAAACAAGAGTAAATGGCTTTATATTACCATATATTAGACATAAAAGCCTTGGAAAAGCACAAATATACTCGTTTTAGAGCACTTTTAGCAACAACTAAATTTAAACAAAAGTTTTACCGGACAGCAATAAAAAAGTTATTTATGTTACCAAATATTATGTTTGTACTTTTATCCACCATTTTACAACAGCACAAAATTAAGTAATAATATCTGCATAGGAATGCAGCAGGGCTACATTCCTATGCGTAATCTGCGAGAGAATACTCACGCAAGTGTACTCGATCAATTGCATAAAGAACCCCAATGTCTCCCGCAGATTTTTCCTCATAGCACTTATCTACACTATCTGCTAAAGCAGTTTCATTCGGTTTGTGGTCAGCTAATAAAATGCAGGAACAATATCACCTGTAGAACTTCCTATGTCACACTTGTTCATCATTATCTATTTGTTTTTTGCGCAATACGACTTGATTTAACTATTATTTATTCCCATGTATAGTGTGTGATGCCTTGCGTATTACTTTTTTCTTTCCAAAGAAATATTCTATAGAATTGTTATTTAAAAGAACCTTATGATCGGCAACCAACCATGTTTGCATAACTTGAATAAACAGGCGATGTTTAATTATTTTAGGGTATGAAACAATGTATACGTAATCATCTTTCATAGGCATTTCTACCTTTGCTCTTTTATTTTTAACATGCTTTCTTATAGAATCTTCTATACAAGAATCACCATCGAAAGAAAAATAAAGGGTATCTGATTTAATAGTCTTAAGAAGATCCTTTATTATATAATCATATTGCTTTAAATAGCTATTTTGAGCATAAAAAGTATGAGGTACACCACATACTATAAATAGCAGAACTATGCTTCTATTTAGAAAACACAGACGACGGACAAGTTGAAATAATTCCATATTTATTATATTTATATATTGTTTTATTACCACATCCCACTACAAATTCTGCATGATTAGCAGTTTTTAAATCTTGCTTTGATGGAGCTTGTTGCCAAGTTCTTGAATATCCAGGCTTATAAGTTTTAGAACCACTTGGATGGCTATGCCAATCAGAATTTCCATATGAAACCAAATTATCATTCTTAGAAAGATCTCCTACAGAACTTTTTTTTACATCTTTAACACCGGTATCAGTAAATTTGCCAGAATATTCCCTGTTATTTTGGTCACTAACGCCACCTGTTCCGTCGTCTTCTATACTAGATATCATAGCTGACATCTCGCTATTACTGCCAAATTGGGTCACATTCTTCATGTGATCACCCGCTAAATTACCTTTTCGTATTTCTTCTTCAGTTGATATGGCATTCTCTTTTGAAATAGGATTACTAACCCCTTTTTGATCAGGATTGGAATCTTTATATAATTCAGCTGTACTCTGGCTTGTTTTTATAACAAAATTCAAACTATTTGCACAGTTACGTCTTTGTATTTCTATACCACTTTCATTATAATAAACACTATCTAATCCTGCAACATCATAATAAGCAACCGGATTGTTACAACAGTAAGCATACGGCGAGATACTATAGTATTTCTCGCAGAGAGGGTCCATTCTATCCCATCGTGCGGTGGCAGGGTTGTACTGGCGTGCTCCGTAGTCGTAGGTGTTTAAGCCATGCATGTTGTCAAACTCCTTTCCATTATACTTGTGCTTTTGATCAATGTTGCAAGTGGTGCCATCGCAGAACTGCATTCCGAATGGATAATAGTTGATAGTCTGGACGACATTTCCTGTTTGGCTGCCATCTGCTTTCGTTACCTGACGGATGTTGCCAAGATGATCCTTATCGTAGTAGTAGAATGTGAAGTCATCGATACTTGCATTAGAGGAATTCTTTTCTGCCTGACAGTAACCCTCTTCGAACTGATATTTGTCTATGTGTCCGTTCTTTAGTGTAAGATTGCCGCCAAGGAGATAATCATTGTAGTCTGTACATTGAATCTCTGAAGGGGCAAGTTCTTTTGTATCGCCAATCGCAACAGCGATATTAGGAACAGCAGTCTGATATATCACTCGGAGCTTCTCGCCTGTAGCACTGTAGATGTACTTGGTCACGTTGCCATCAGTGAACTGTATGCGGACTGGATTGTTGAGATAGTCATAGTCAATCTTGGCTATTTTACGACCAGCATCGCTTATGAGAGAACCAGCATCGTTGTAAGTTAGAGGATATTCCTTATTAGGCTCTCCATTGAAGTCAGTTGCACCTTCATAAGTGAGCTGAGTTGCATTGTCACGGACACTTGTCAATCTGTTGCCGCCATACGTCATATACAGGTTGTCGACCATGCCAAAACTGCCATGTATCTTGTCCACGAGACCACTCCGCTTCAGTCCGGTGATGTTGCCATTACAGTCGTATTCTACATGCTCGTCGAAGTAATTCTTGTTGTTTGAGAGATTATCACCTGAGCCATAGACTGCATTGTATAGACGGTTGCTGTCATCGTATTTCAGGTTATATCCATTATACCCACCATCATTACTTGCCTTCCATTTCATGGTGCTTATGTTGCCATTGTAACATCCGCCATCGAGACCGTCTGAGTAGTATAAGTTTTCACGAAAGCCATTGCTATTAATGCCTGTAAGCCATCCATGAACATCATAGGAATACGAACAATCAGACTTGCCTGTTGTCGTTAGCTGCCTACTTTTACTACTTAGTCTGCCTATAGCGTCATAGAGGTATTCTGTTTCTCGTGGTAGTACTGTTATACCATGACTTAATGAAAGATTCATTTTCATCTTCTTACCACACTTGTATGTATAGTCAGTTTTAGCGATAAAATCACTGCCATATCCAACATTGACATTAGCCACCGTGTTGTCAATAGCACCAGTGAATGTATATTCTGTGTTTACATCCTCAATAAATCCATTGATTCCTTTACGAACAGACCTTACGACTTGTCCTTTATAGTCGTACACATCAATGGAACCAAGTGCTTCACCATTGGTTGCATATACCACCAATCCCGTCTGGGATCCAATGGCGTATTGTTCTTGGTTCTGGTTAATGGTTACTGTCGGCATTGTAGATATAAGATTTTTACCAATGAAATCATAATTGTCGTAATAGTTGACAATCTCAAGCTTTGGGTCGTTGATGGTATAGGGGATAGTATAGCCAGAATTGCAGATACCGTCAGACCCACTTACGTAAGTTGTTGCAGAGAGTATCGAGTAATCTCGATTACCATCAATACAAGTACCCTGTACGCACAGTCTTCCAAGATTGTCATATAGATAAAACCTGTATCTGCTTCCGAGTGCAGGATCTCTCATATAAGCCACATGGTCAGCCATGTCGTACCAATACTGAGTAGTGCCACATTGAGGAAGAATCTTCTTAACCATACGTCCTCTATCATCATAACGATATTCATAGGCAAATATTGCTTCATTGTGAGAACTTTGATAGGATGGCGAAAGGACGAAACGAAGTTGTCCAAGGACATTGTATACATAGTACGTATCACCGGCAGCTGTACGCTCGAGTATCTTATTACCATGCAGGTCTGTGAAAACAGTTACACTCTTGTTGTCTGCATCATAGGATACGACCTTGTTGAGTATGCCTTCGGGATAATACTGGTAAGATGTATTCTCTGGATGTCTCAGGCTATAGGAACCATCCTCTGGTGCCTCATAGTGTAGGACATAGTCTGATGCAATATTTGCGAGGTATTCAGTTTTGTTCTGCTTTCCCGCTCCTCTCCATTTCTCTCCGGCGATATCAACAGCTGTCACTCTGTTAAGGGCATCATAATGGTTCTGGGTAAAGCCACTATTATCCATATAAAAATCCCCCTTGGAATTGATACTGCTTTCATTTATATAATCCAGATTGGTGCCAGGTACGGGAACATATTCTCGGTTTTTGTGACCTACGGCATCGTATGTTGTCAGGGAATATGCAGTTTCGCCATTGACGCCAGCTGTAGCAACAGAGAGCGTTGGATAGCCAAGACCATCATAATATTGAACTGCTTGTATGAAATCTGTACCTTTAGCATCAAGCATCGTAATGGATTGGACATAATTCTCTCTGTCGGTTTGAGCCAGACACAAGGTTGGCACAAATGGCAGAATTATCAAAAGTTGTTTTATTTTGTTCATGATGCTTATTTTTTATAGTTGTAAATGTACTTTTGAAGGATATTGTCAGAGGCATCACTTGCCATTATTAGCCTCCCATAGCTGTCATAGCTGTATTTCGTTTCATTCCCATTGGGATGAATGATGCTTGATATGGTATGCTCTGGGGAATATATGTAAGCATTTATCATTACTCCTTGGTACTTTTGCTTTATCAAACTGTTATACAAATTTCTAATAACATCTGGGGATACATCTGATCTACCTTCCAAATCTGAAATCTGTGTCATAATTTCATTATTGAAATCATTATGTTTTCTTCCAATAATTTCCATTACTGGATACTGATGGTTGTATGACCAGATGATAGTCACTGGAGTTCCGTCTTTCTTTTTATATTCACGAATATTGCCATAGTTGTCATAATCAGTAATTTCTATTTCAAGAAGTTGCGCATGAGATGGTTGAATAGAATAGCTTTTTTCAATGACAGGTAAGCCATTCGGCAATTCTTCATACAAATTTAGGTATCCGCCTCTTAAAGAACCGTTTCGGGATTCCTCCTCTATTGTTTTTTCGCTGATGCAATGCTTATTATTTAACATTGCATCAGGATTATACCCTTTATTCTGCAGTTCAGTCTTAAGCGTGTTGTTTGCTTTGCTGATAACCATACCGTCTTCTGGGTACCAAATATTCGTAGATGAGGATTCATAGCCGTTGCTCTTTGATATAAATTTTGGTTGATAATTACTTTCTTTGTATTCGTAAGATGTGGTAACAGGAGACATTGGCTTTCCATTTATGTAATTTGTTTCAGTTACGCTTTGGGGCAATGCGCATATTGGATATTTAGGATATAAAGAGTACTTATAATATGTATCAAAATATGTACTTCCTGGATTCGTATCAAGACAACGCGCCCATGGAAAAAATATCATATTGTTCAATGCAGGATTTAAACCAATAGTCGAATAAGAATAGGAAACTTTATCCATTAGAGTCTTATCCTTTGAATATGTCATGGATTCTGCCAATTTCCCATTTAATCCATCTAAATTTACTCCGAACATGTTATAATAAATATTATATCCTTTATTATTATATTTTTCTATGTCATAAGACATAAGTTGTCCGTTTTTATCGTAAGATTCCTTAGTTACTTTTGAATATCCAACATTTGGGCATCCTAGAGAGCATATCGCTGGATAGGTAGGATTTGATGTTATAAAGAAAAATCTACAATCATAAACTTGTTTATATTTATTAAAATCCCCAGTTATGGGATAAAAAGACGCCATGGGTATTAGTTCTGCCTGAACTGTTGGGACCAAAAGTCTTCCACCTTCGTATTTATATAGAGTGGAACCAAGAAGAGTGTTATTGTTATCATAATTCTCTATTTTTTTGATTCTCATCCCCCCGCCAATTGACTTTCCACTAGCGTCAGCAATAGATAAATCTTCTTTGTATTCAGGAGGAAACAATACATTTATGCTACCGCCAGTTATTAATCCACTTGCAACACTAGCGTATAGACTTGATAATACATAATGCCCCTTAGGAAGTTCACATGACTCTTTAATATCCTGTTTGTCATTATATTTGTCATAATACCTGGAGAATACCGTATTTCCATTGGCATCCTTACCAACAATACTTACACAAAACCTATAGTATTGTTGTGAAGATGGGTAATATGGAGTGCTTGAAGTTATGTCTACTTTTGTAGGTTGGTCAATATCAAATTCACTTGTATCTGCTGTGGTTTTATACCCTCTTCCTGTATAACCAGAAGCACATGACTCTGTTCTTACATGCACCACACTTGAAGTTGAAGTGGCTGATGGATAGTAATTATTTCCATCAACATCATCAAAGTGGTTTATCTCATAATCAAACTTCGTATATCCGCCAGTGGGGTATATAATCTTGTTCAAAGTTCCTGCCTCGCAAAGGTATTCCGAAGCATAACGATTAGCAGGTCCAACAGTTTCAACACTAACAAGCTTGTCGTTGTTCTGATTTTTATATTCTGGCGAAGCGCAAAAGCCGTCTGTGTTACGTTCTCCATTATAATAGCCCCAAAAATCTTGTTGTACACTTAACCGTGAAGGCAATGCTATACCTTCGTTATACCCGAAAGAGTATTTCTTTCCATCTACAGTAATGTCTGTTAGTTTTAATCGATTATAGCTATACACGCTTGTATAATCGTACCTATTACAAAGCTCTCTATCGTAATTACTTTCAGTAAAGTTCCCATACTTAAAAATGGCGGTATGTATAATCGAGTTCTTGTTGCTATTTGACTGTACTGTTATTTTGTCTATTCGTTTTGCTTGTTTAATATCTTCTCTATTGCCATAAGTAAGCGTAACTGTTTCTTTGTCAGTTGTTATAGTTTCAGGATAGTATTCGTTAGCGACATGTTCCAACAAACTAAAAGGATAATTACGATCAATGAATTGCTTTCGTATTGCTGCTGACTCTATAGGCCTGTCATAGCTCTTATCAGGTTTACCAACAGTTTCATAATAGGGTCTCAAAAAATCACAAGACTCTTTTAAATATTTGAATTCAGCCAAGCTCTGGTCAGCTGCATTTTTGATTTTCGATAGATTGTATGAAGCA
Organism: Prevotella herbatica; assembly: GCF_017347605.1. NCBI lineage: Bacteria > Pseudomonadati > Bacteroidota > Bacteroidia > Bacteroidales > Prevotellaceae > Prevotella > Prevotella herbatica. Next base: position 1,005,753 of record NZ_AP024484.1, on the reverse strand, counting down.
TGGTCATACATATTATTCTCTGGAGCTTCTGTAAAAATATACTTAAGCCCATGGTCATCCGTAATTTCAATGCTATGAGGATAGATAGCAGTATATTCCGTCAGTTCTATCTTGTAATTTGTTGCATCATTACCAATAATCTTAGCATTCTTATTAGAAGTGTCAATTATGAAAGAAACGCTATGACCGCAAAATGATGCTTGGAAAATATCAGGAACTTTTGCTCCCTTTGAGACAGCTTGCAAAATGTCATATTTCTTTCGGTCTGCTTCTATAGGTAAACAATAACCGTCAGGACCATTAGGAATCGCAGGAAATTTGACAGAAGCTAATGTGCACGTTGGAGATAAAATATATTTAACATTAGGTAATATTGTCTGCAGCAAATCTAAGTTGGATATTGAAATATTATATGACGTTTCATAAAAATCGCTTTGCCCACATACGATTTGGCTGATGTTTCCGCCCATCATCAGGTTCCATCCCAATCCGACATACGTTGCCTGCTGTTCGACCTTTATTCCAGAAGCATCATAGTTCAGTTCTATAGGCATGGTGAAATTACTAGAGCCAATACTGAATAAAGGTATTGAGATATGTGGAACACCAGTATAACCAGAAGCACTATATTTCCCATATTGTCCAAGTGCACTTGCTTCTGGAGTCAGTTTTTGGAAGTCTGGAAGAAAACTCTTATAGATATTCTGCAGGTCTTGATTCTCATCTGCATGAGTAAGACTGAAGTAAGTCAATAAAATGAATAATAGTATTGTTGTTTTTTTTATATATTTAATCATAGTATTACCTTTTTGCTATATACTTTTCCGTTAACATTAATATAAAGAATATACGTTCCATGATGTAATCCGTTACAATTTATTTCTGCAGTATATCCTTCTCCTGCCTTCTGGGTCCACTCTCCGTGACGATAGGTTATACCCATGTGACTGGCAACAATAGTACAGATGGTTGCATCTACATCAAGGTCGTATTTGATGTTGATAACGCCTCCATTGGTTTCTATACTGTAGTGGATGATATCAGGTTCTGCCTGTGTCTCGTCAAAAGAATTGTCCTGCCAATCTGAAGCATTTTCATCCTCTGGGCGAATATAGAGCGCTACCTTATCTTTCGGAAGGTTGCAATAGGCATATTTTGTTGTACCGATTACATCCATGTTGAGATAAGTAGTGCTGGTCACATCCTCAATGATTGGATATTGTGACTTTGAAACAAACCACTCATAGCGTTCATCTATCACCTGAGTTAGTTTTGCCGTATCAAGCGCAGCTACATTTATATTCATACCGATGGAATATGAATCAATTGTGTGCACTCTTCGCACATTTCTTACGGTATCATTCTCGGCAAGCACAATTGAACCTGCTGCATCTACGTGTACCGTTGTTGTTCCTACCTCTCGGAAGGGATGATTGCCACAGTACATACCCTCGCATCTGAATCCTTTACTGATGGAGTCTCCGTATTCAAGGGGGAATTTCTTTGTAAGTTTCTTCCTGATATACTCTCTTCTTTCCAATGGCGACTCGCTGGCAAACTGAATGAGTGTGTCTGAAGTTGCATGATAGTAACGGTTTTTGCCAGATTCACTGACTGACACAACGCCAGTACTGTCTTTCATGAACATGACCTGAGATGACTCCTTCGAGCCAAGTTTGCGGGAGAAATCCCATACTTTGTGCTTACCACCCTTGCCTGGGGAGAAATAATGAATCTTGCTTTTCTGTAAGCTATCGGTGGATAATGGTGCCATGCCGGACAGGTTAATCTGACTATAGACTGGCGTAACACCCAATTGCAATACAAAAATATGCAAAAAGAATAATGTTTTCATTAATTAAAATTGTTATTAGATTATATATTCCACAAAATATGTGGATAGTTCTTTTAGTTGTTGCGTTAAAAACATACATTTTTGTTTTCGATTGTAAATATATGTAAAATTATGATAGAGTGGAATATGTTTAACATATTATATCAATATTTTTAATATGTATACAGTTAAGGTCGCTCTTTACTCATTTTTAATAATACAACAACCTCAATATCACCATATTCTGAGGTATAATACATAATTAGTGCAGTTCACTTAAAATCAGCAATCGTACTTTGGAATAGCTGAATTATAGTTATTAACATGTTTTTTTAGTCAACGAATCTGAGTTTGTTTCTTTGGAATGGTTGTTGAAGACACATATTGGATTGAATGACAACCAATCAGGTAAGGTGAGACAACTTATTTAATAACAAATGTAAACCTATTCCGGCTAAAGACATTATACCAGAAAAAGTTTTTTTAATGCCACTAATGTCACTTTGTCACAAACCCTTTGTTTATAAGGGGCGAGCGAGTGACATTAAGTGACATTATCGGGGTAAAAGTGACATTAAAGTGCAAATCACACCTATCTTTAGCGTTTTATTCCAAATTATCAAGTTACCTGATTTTTTGCAAGAAATATCATTCAGCTATTCTATTGGATAGTGATTAGGGCCTAATCACTATCTAATGTATCGCAAAGTGCAGAGTGATAAGGCCCTTATCACTCAATGATATGTCGGAGAAGCTAATTATATTATCATTGCGTTTTGCAGCTTTGCTGCTAGTAATAAATCCGTTTAACGATACTGAGTTTCTGCTACATTGAAGGATGCCTCTGTTTTATCGTTACTAAGTTTTTATTATTCATCATCTATCAACCCGTTCTGTCGATCAAACGTTTGCGTTTCTACGATACAAAGTTTCTATTCCATCGATCAAACATTTGCGTTTCTACGTTATAAAGTTTCCATTCCATCGATCAAACGTTTGTGTTTTGTCGTTACTAATGTTTTAGTTGTATCAACGAGATGTTTATGGATTAAGATATAGTAAATAAATTTCTATTTTATTCTTTAACAATAGTCAAACCATTAAAGTAGTGATCAGGGTATGACTATCTATTTTATCGCAGAAAATAGCAAATTTTAGTGGAGGACAGTGGATGATAGTGGAGGTATACCTCCACCACTTAACATATTACAAGATAGCAACTTACACTTAAAGTGGAGGTTATTTTGAATTTTTGGAACTTTTTATTTTCTTTCATTTTTCTGTTATTAAGATAGTAATTCAAAAGTAATAAAATAGTCATGTATATACAAGTGGTTAAAAAGAATATACAGAATGGTAATTAAATGTTTCTTATTAGAATAATTATATTTTTTTATTTTATGTGATTACAATCTTAGGGTAATCTCGTCTATAAAGTTAGTTTAGTTAACTAAGTATCTAATTAGAAAGAAATGCCAAATGGCTGTTAAGTCTTTAAAACTAATCGTACTATCGGTTATTCTGCTGGTACCGTTTATAAAAACAGAATCGCAAACTACGCCAAAATATCGTGTTGCGGTGTGTGACTGGATGATTCTGAAAAGGCAAAAACTGGGTGAATTCGCTTTAGCGCGACAGATTAATGCCGATGGGGTTGAAATGGATATGGGACCTTTGGGTAACCGTGTGCTTTTCGATAATAGATTCCGTAATGCCGTTGATGCAAATGTTTTCAAACATACCGCTGACAGTTTGGGAGTTGAAGTACCTTCGATAGCGATGTCTGGTTTCTTTGCACAAAACTTTATAACACGTGAAAACTATGTAGAATTATTGAAAGACTGCTTTAATACCATGGAGATTTTCAATAGCAAAATAGCTTTCTTACCTTTGGGGGGATGTGGAAATGACTGGAAAAAAGAAGGTGCAATGCACGATTCTCTTGTCGGTAGACTGCATGTTGCGGGTGAAATGGCTTTGAAGCGAGGCGTTGTTGTCGCTATTCGTACGGCAATGGATGCAAAATATGATATAAAACTATTGAAGCAGATTAATAGCAAAGGTGTGAAGATATATTATAACTTCCAAGATGCTGCTGATTCACAACGTGATATATGCAAGGAACTTAAAAGACTGGGGCGCGAAAATATAGCGCAGATTCATGCCAGTAATACAGATAGTATGATTCTGAGATACGATAATGAGATAAATTTACCCAAGATAAAACGCACTCTTGATAGAATGGGGTGGAGCGGATGGCTTGTTGTGGAACGCAGCCGTGACGTGAAGCGCGTGAAAGATGTGAAATACAACTTCGGAAGTAATGTGGAATATCTCAAGGACGTGTTTTTGGAAAGAAAATAAACTAAAATGATATGTTAAACTTAAAAACGTTAAATCATGAAAAAGAATCATTTCATTGCACGACGTAAAATAGGTGGCTACCTGATGTTGGGTGTAGCTATCTTGACTTTAGGCTCGTGCGCACAGGATGGTTTTGACAATGGAGAACGATTTGCTACTGTTTCGGGTGTGAAGCTCGAATCACCAAATGCCGATTCTATTGTTGTAACTCCTGATGCAAGTGGTGCAAAACAAACAATCTCTTGGCCTGTGGTGTTTGGCGCAGGTGGATACATCGTGTCGGTGTATGACGTAACTACTCCTGAAAAACCTGTTGCTGTAGATAGTATTGAAAACAAACTCGTTGACGGTACAGCAATAACATTCTCTCGTAAGGAAGATACTTATTATAAGTTCTCTATAAAGTCGGCTGCAAATGCTAAGGCTAATAATACAGAGTCTGACAAGAATTCTGAAATTTCATATAATACTTATACTCCTACTTATATGACAATTCCTGATGGTACAGATTTGACTCAGTATTTTGCAGGCAAAGCACTCCCTGCTGACAGCACATCTATTGATTTGTGTTTCAACCTTGTTGAAGGTGGTAGTTACACAATGTCAGGTGTTATAACTCCAGGACTGAATAAGATTACACTGAGATGTACTAATAAGAATAATCGTCCAACGGTTAAGTTTACGGGTAATGCTGGTTTTGTAATGGATGCCGGACTTACCCTAAAGAATATCAACTTTGACTGCGGAACTTCTACAGCGTCTTTCGTTTCAATGAATGCAACACCTCTTATAACAAATATAATAGGTGGTAATTATTTTTTGCAGGATAAGTTGAATATCCAGTCATGTAATATTGATAATGTAGGCAATTACTTCGTTTATGACAACAAGCAGAAAGTGTATGTTGAGAATGTAGTTGTAAACAACTGTATTGTGCATCTCATACCAGCTGCTGTATTGGATGCCGTGTTCTATCTAAATAAGGGTGGAAATATCTTGTCGCTTACTGTCACAAACTCAACATTCTATGAGACAGGTTCTTTCGATTATAAGTATTTCTACCAGACTAGCGGTCGTGCAAAGAATATAAATTATTTAAGTAATACCACCACTTATGCCAACTCTACATTCTATAATGTATGTAACAACGGACAATGGGGTAACTACAACGGCATGGCAGGACAGTCTAACTCTTATTGGAATATGGCAGACTGTATATTTGCGTATTGCAGTCCTTCAGGTGTGGCTCGTAGATTCCTTGCAGGTAAAGCAAATCAGAAGACTGCTACATTCAAGAACAATACATATATGCAGAAGGGTACTGATGGTGTTATCTTTGATGCTCCTACCGGATATGACAATACGGGAACAGACATAAAGGAAAATCCTGATTTCAAGAATCCTGATGGAGCTGACTTCACTATTAGTAATGCTACTCAAGTGAATGCAAAGACAGGAGATCCAAGATGGCTTCCTTCTGCGGAATAACAACTAATCAAATGGAAACATATTATGAAAAGTAAATATATAAAAACTCTGGCTCTTGGACTTGCTCTGATTTGTGCTGCGCCTGCAATGGCTCAGAATAAAGTGGTTCAGGGAACAGTTGTTGACGAGAATGGAGAACCTATTATCGGTGCTACCATACGTGTTGCCGGCAGCAAGAACGGAACAGTATCTGATCTTGGAGGAAATTATAAGATTAATGTTCCTAATGGGGGCAAAATAACAATAACTTATATAGGATATAAAGATGCAACCACAACAGGAGGACGCACTCAGTTGGAAACAAATTCTACTGATTTGACAGACGTTATTGTCGTGGGATATGGTACTCAGAAAAAGGCTCACCTTACAGGTTCTGTCGCAACTGTTCCTGTGGCTGACATTCAGGATCTTGCTAATGGCGGACTTGCAAGTAGTCTTGGCGGACTTGTTAATGGATTGAGTGTAAGCGGAGGCGACGCCCGTCCTGGTGAAAATGCCAAGATGTCAATCCGTGATACCAATTCACTTGGAGATGTAGGGTCAACTGCACAAGAACCACTCATCGTTATTGATGGATATATTTATCCTAATGACGTTAAGGTGGGTAACACAACTCAGAATCTTGGTGTTGAGGCTTTTAATAATCTTGATGCATCTGAAGTTGAAAGTATTTCTGTATTGAAAGATGCTTCTGCTGCCGTTTATGGTGCACGTGCTGCTAACGGTGTTATTCTTGTAACAACAAAGAAGGGTAAGTTAGGAGCGCCAAGTATTAGTTATAGTGGAACGTTTGGTTTTGCGGATGAAGTGTCAAGACCAAAGATGCTAAATGCTTATCAATATGGTAGACTGTATAATGCGGTGGCTGCTGCCGATCCAACAAATACATCACTCAATAAGAAAACAGCTTTGTTCCAGGCTGATGAACTAGAGGCAATGAAGGGACTTAACTATGACTTGCTTGATAAGTATTGGAAAACCAGTACTACAATGAAGCATAGTGTGAATGTGAGTGGTGCGACAGACAAGGTAAATTATTTTGCAGGACTGTCTTACTATGACCAAGGTGGTAATTTAGGCAAACTTGATTATAATCGTTTTAACTACCGTGCAGGAATTGATGTTAAAGTGAGCAAATGGCTAGGTGCAAATCTTACTGTATCTGGAGATTATGGTTCACAAAAGACTCCTTTGGTAAAGGTCGGTGGCTCTAGCACAGAAAAAGACTATAATCTTTTGCTTACACATCCTTATTATATACCTGAGTATGTAGATGGATATGCTATCCCTGCTTATGGCGTAAGCAATGCACAGAAAAACCAGAGTCAGGGTTACAACTATGACGTACTTCAGAACAATGGCGATTATAAGAAGAATATGAATTCTAATATCAACATCATGGGAAGTTTAAACTATGATTTTGGTTGGAGTAATTTGTTGAAAGGTTTGAAACTAAGCTTCTCTTATAGCAAGAGCATCAATACTGACAAGGGTAACGAGTATGGTACCAAGTACACATTGTATCAGATGACAAATAGATATGGTAGTGGTAACCATCTCTATACTCCTGTCACAGGCGACGAAGATGCTTCATACCTTGATCCTTCTAACTTTGTTGGAATAACAACTTCAAACGGTAACTATCTTGGACGTTCAATGACACGTACAGATAACTATCAGTTGAATTTCACCGCACAATATGCGCGTGACTTCGGACCACACCATATTCAGGCTTTGTTCTCTGTAGAGAAGTCTGAGGCTGAAAGTGAATATCTCACAGGTCAGCGTGAAAGTCCTTATGAATTTACTACTGGTCAGTATAATGCCGCAACAGGTGAGATGACAACTACTTTTACACGTAGTGAGAGTGGTACTCTGTCATATATCGGTCGTGTGAATTATGCTTATGCAAACAAATATTTGTTTGAATTCCTTTTGCGTTCTGACGCATCTACAAAGTTTGCTCCTAAAAACTATTGGGGTACATTCCCTGCTGTTAGTGCTGGTTGGGTAGTTTCTGAGGAACCTTGGTTCAAGAAGAACGTAAAGTGGATGGACTTCTTAAAACTTCGTGCTTCATTCGGTCTTACTGGTCGTGACAATACCGCTGCATGGCAATGGATGCAGGTTTATGCTCTTGATGCGAATAAGGGTATTGTATTTGGTGAAGGAACAGGAAATGATTCTAGTAGTCGAATTACGATTAATAAAAATAATTCAGCAGTAAACTCTGATGTTCATTGGGATAAGGATTATAAGTTCAATGTAGGTGTTGATGCAAACTTTCTTGACCAACGTCTAGGTCTTACATTTGATTATTATAGAGAATGGAATCGTGAAATGTTGATGAATATTCTTCAGACAGTTCCTTCTACAGTAGGTACTGTGTCTGCTGCTTCAAATCTTGGCGAAATGGATTCATGGGGCTGGGAGCTTTCTCTTAACTGGCACGATAAAATTGGTAAGGATTTCAAGTATAAGATAGGTATCAATACAGGATATTCTGACAATAAGGTGCTGAATATGGACTGGGAAGACGAATATATCTATCGCCAGATTAGATATGGTACTCGTTCAAATGTTGGTACATGGGGTATGCAGTGCATAGGTATGTTCCGTAGTTTCCAGGATATAGATGAATACTTCGCAAAATACAATATCACTTCCTACATGGGATTGACAAAGGATAAGGTTCGTCCTGGTATGCTTATGTATAAGGATGTGAGAGGTGCTCAACAGGCTGACGGTACTTATGCAGCTCCTGACGGAATAGTTGATCAAAACAACGATCAGGTATGTTTGTCAAACCGTGATAATATCTATGGTTTCACAATGAATCTTGGAGCTGATTATAAAAGTTTCTCTTTAACAGCACAGCTTGGTGCAAGTTGGGGAGGATACACTCTTATACCTAGTGCAGCTCTAAAACCTACGGGAAGTTTGGAATATTGCAACATGCCTTCTTTCTGGAATGTTGATAATATGTTCTCATATAAGGATGTTTATGATGCTTCAGGCAAACTTGTTGTTGCCCAGAATCTTGACGGATATTATCCAAATCTTTCATACACTGATGTAAATGCTGTAGCTTCTAGCTTCTGGCGTGTAAGTGCTGCAAGAATTGCCCTTAACCGCTTGACTTTGGCTTATACAATACCTTCAGGGTTGGTTAAGAAGATTGGTCTGCAGAGTGTACGTCTTAATGTAACTGGACAGAATCTCATTAACTTCCTGAACCCATATCCAGATAAATTTATGGATTCTATGGCTGGTTCTTATGGCAGTTATCCAAACCTTAGAAAGTTCACTGTTGGTGTGAACGTAAGTTTCTAACAGACTGTAAAACTATAAATAGTAATTACAATGAAAAATAATATTAAAATATCAGTTATCTGCATGGCAGGTCTGTTAGCTCTGGCTTCATGTAGTGATGGTTTTCTTGAAGACAAGAAAAACTATGATAATGTGAATTCAGACATCTATAATTATTATAGTGGATGCAATGGTAGAGTTAACGATGTATATAGTTGGTGTCTGCCATTTTCAAACGATATGACTTGGAAGACTCCTTCTATGGGTAATGCTGACATTGCAGGACAGTCTACTGAAGAATACAGTGGATTCAGTGATTTCGTAAATCCTGATATAGAATTGTCTTCAACAAGTACCACCAATCAGGTGCCTGATTTTTTCATGGCTACACAGTCGAATATACAAGAGGCAGTGTATGGTCGTATCCGTAATATCAATGATGTCATTGAGGGCATCAACGGAGGAACGCTTTCTCAGGAACAGAAGAATACATTGCTAGGACAGTGCTATTTCTTCCGTGCATGGTGTTACTATAATATTGTGAAATGGTATGGTGGCGTGCCTATCGTTACTGAGACACAAGATCCTCTAGTGACATCTGTTACTCCACGTTCTTCAACAAAGGCTTCAATTGAGTTTATATTGAGCGACCTTGATAAGGCTGCATCATTGCTTGCTTCAAAGACTATGAGCGGCGGTTGGAGCGGTGATGATTATGGAAGAGTGACAACTGGTACAGCTCAGGCACTGAAAGGTCGCGTTTTGTTGCTTTGGGCTAGTCCTATCTTCAATCGTACAAACGATGAAGGTCGTTGGACAAAGGCATATACTGTTATGAAGCAGGAAATGGATAGTATCAAGGCTTGTGGGTATGGACTTTATCAAGGCTCTGGTGAAAATGCACAGGGATATGCAAATATGTTCACTCAATCAGCAAAGAATCCAGAAGCTGTATTTGTAACTCTTTACAATAATATAACAGGTGACGGTCTTGACAATCAGAAAAATAATACATGGGAAAAGGGTATCAGACCAAAGAATGCTGGTGGTAGCGGAAAAAATGCTTCGGCAATGTTAGTTGATATGTTCCCAATGAAAGATGGTAAGATTCCTTCTGGTACTGGTACATATACCAAGCTGGAAACTTCTGATGATGCTTATGATACAGAAACACCTTTCGTAGATCGTGATCCACGTTTTTATCGCACATTTACATTCCCTGGTTTCAGATGGGCATATAATGGTGATTATAGTTCAGCCGTAGCAAACAATCCTTCTGACGGAAAGAATTTCGTTTTGTGGAACTATGTATGGTATACATCTCTTGATGATCAGGGTAATGCAGAAAGTGGAAACTCTTATGGTGCTGATAACTTGTTGACAAATAAGTCTGGTGTATATGTGCGCAAAAAGACAGATGACCTTGATGCGAATGGCAGTCCTCTTTATACTTTCGTCGCTGCAGATGTAAAGGGTGCAGCTCCTTATTATTCAGCAGCTCCTCTTCTCGAAATAAGATTTGCTGAAGTGCTATTGAACTTTGCTGAGGCTGCTTGTGGTGCAGGACATCTTGATGAAGCTGTAGCAGTGTTGAAACAGATTCGTGAGCGTGTAGGATATACTGGCGATTGTGGATTACAGGCAAATCTTTCATCAGATCAGGCTGCATGTATGAGCGCTATATTATACGAACGCCAGATAGAATTCGCCTACGAAGGCAAACGCTTTGATGATATGCGTCGCTGGATGCTTTTCGATGGAGGTGCACAGAAAGTTGCAGGAGCTCCAGCTTCTTGGACTCTTACAGGATGGGGTGGAAACACTTGCACGTGGTTGGGTTTCAAACCGTTTAACGGACAGCGTCGTGAAAACATGGAATTCCGTGTAGCCGATAAGTATGGTGTTGGAGGAACTACTTATGATTCTGACCCAATGGTAAAGGTTGGCGTGACACGTCCTGCTGGTGTAGATTTGCGAAAGCCTATCACTGATCAGGTTGCTCAATTGGCAACTTGGTATAAGAGTAATCTCAAGCGCAAACTTAAGAAGGGTGACGGATATAATGCACAGCATGTTTCTGAGTATATCAATTTCCGTCCAAACTATTATCTGTTGGGTTTATGCTCTGGCGCAGCTTCTGCTAATAAGGCTTTGCCTCAGACAATAGGATGGGCAGACTATAACAAGTCTGGTTCTGCCGGAACATTTGATCCATTGGCTGAATAATCCGAACAACGCAATCGCCACATACTATTACTGTGCCGATTGAAACTAAAAATAAAATGAGGACACTTCTATTTTGAAGTGTCCTCATTTCGTCTATATAGTAATACTTGTTAATACATATATATAGGTTTAGCTATTCATGTTTTTCTTTCCTTTAGTAACTACTATTCCATGTGTCTTAGCTTCACCTCTTTGTTCTAAAATGTTATAGCATTTATTGTTTACTGTCTTTTGCTGTTGTTTATATTACGTGTCGCAGAGGTATTTCCATCAATATAAAAATTGAATACACGCAGCATCGTGCCCCAACCATCCTTATCTGATGCCTTTATTGTTATGGTGTAGAAACCAGTCTTGTTATTTTTTGATTTTACAGTAAGTGTGTTTGCACCGTCAAAGTTATAGATGATGTTGTTAGAACCGCTAAGCTCAAATGTTGGACTATTCGTAAAACCAGCGAAGAAGTCTTTCAGATTTATAACAGAAGTCTCATTCTTATATATTGTGAAGTGAGGTACAGCTATCCAGTTAAGATAATCTTCAAGGTTTGTATATCCGTCTCTGTTTGCATCTCCGTTGTTATCTGCTGTTGTTGTACTTAGTGAGTTGGCTTTCTCCCACCAGTCTGGCATTCCGTCTCCGTCAGTATCGAAGTTGGAACAGCGAGTCGCATAATTTACGTTCAATCCGCCAAATCCTTCACATCCTTTGTCTTCCTCAGAGTCAATGAGTCCAGCTTTCCCCGAAACACTACCTTTTGTGGAAGTAGTTCCGTTTATAGTCTCGTTAATCATTCTCGTGTCGTGATTGTCGAGTGAAGGCATGTTACATCCCACGTCGCTCAAAACATCCTTATAGGCTGATTTGGCACTTTCTATAGTTGCTTCACTTGCAAAGAAAGGCTTATCAACAAATACCTGCCAGTTATATACCTGACTTGCTTCAACGCGATAGGTCTCATTTTCCTTGTCTTCAGTTAAAGTTCCGTCTTTTTCCTGTCGAAGATTACCGTTTACGTAGTATGATTGCGAACCAGTTCCAGTTCCTTCCAACTGAGCTCTTAACAGATATTTCTGTGTTGTGGCAGGACCTTCCTTATAAAAATTACTTACAAAGTTGGCTTGGTGTGAGCCTCCGTCACATGCACGTCCTCCCCAGTTGTAAACAACATTATTGAAGATGTCGTGATGCCCGTCATACGCGCCGCTTCCATCCAGTCCTCCGCTGATACTCCAGTTTCGACCTTCGTCGTGTGCAAGGAGATTATGATGAAACGAACCAACACCGGATGCCTCACCGCCTCCAATTGTAGCAGCGTATCCATGAGCTGTTCCTGCTTTATAGTTAGGATGTCCAGCCACATTCAATGCTTCTGATATAAGCGTGCGTTGTAATGTTATGCTACGTGCATTGCGGCTGCTGAAAGCTTCGTCGATAGTCCATCCGATAGAGCAGTGGTCCATAATAGAATTATTATTTCCAGCCATACCCATACCATCAAGTCCTGCAGCTTTGTATTGAGCATCAATAACACCGTTTGTTTTAGTTTTATGTCCTAGTCTCATGCGCATGAATCTGGTTATTCCATCTTCAGCCATTCCGAAAGGACAGTCACGAAGCATGATACCGTTGCCTGGTGCTGTCTGTCCAGCAATAGTAACATACTTATCCGAACATGTAAGTCTGTTTTTTAGTGCAATCACTCCGCCAACGTCAAAAACAATAGTCCTTGGTCCTGTTGCTTTCTTTATTCCATATCTGAACGACCCACTGATAGGATTCTCATCATCACCGTTATCTGCAAGTGTTGTTACATGATATACGCTTCCGCCACGTCCGCCGATAGCATATTTGCCATAACCTTCAGCACCTGGGAAAGCAAGATGTCTGGGACGGAATGTCCACAAGTCACCTTCATGTATATTGCCGTTAGCGTCCTCTTCGTCTATTCTCCAGAAATATTCATTAAGGTTATACATGTTGTTTAGTTGATAATATGCGCCTGTAACTGTTGCCAATTCATGCATGTTATCTGACGATGTACCTATTCTTACATGATGTTTCACAGCTGTAGCAGCTGCTTTCCATTCTAGTTTTATGTTTCTATTGTCAGCGTCAACGTGATAGTCTCTGTTTGCAGGAATAGGAGTTGATGCTGTGGTCTTAGGATTAGGACGGTCAAGTACCAATGCATTGATCGTGAGACTTGTCGTTCCATTATCTTTCGTGTAATCCTTTCCTGATTCAGGTGTGGTCACATACCATATTGTTACATCCTTTCCTTTCTCGGCATTAAACTCGATATACGACATTCCGCAATCGTCAGTATTCGTAGCTCTGCTTGATTGCTTCACTCCGGTTTGTACCTTTATCCCATTAGTGTAAACATCTAGCTTGGCAGGAGAGTTTCCGTCGGTATCATTGTGATATGCCAATAGGGTATGCTTGCCAGCAGAAAGTCCACTTATTGTGACAACCATCTTTACCGATCCACTCCGAATCATGGTTGTATTTCCTTTAGCGTCAAGTTGGTATACAGTTACGCCGTCAGAAATAAGTTTTGAGAATTTGTTTGCTCCGTCTTTCCACCAGCACGATTTCATTGTCATTTCTGTTGCGGAATTATCCAATGCAATTTTAACAGTGATGCCACCATCTTGGAGCAGCATAGATTCTGATCTTGTTGTAGCAATAGCCCATGGGGTAAAACCGTCTTCAGTTACTTGTGAAGCCTGTCTTCCTGCAAGGTTGAAGTCTATTTGTTGCGCATTGGCAGACAAACCGGCTGCCATTGCTGTGATTATAAGCAGTTGTCTTTTCATATTAAATTAATGTCTAAATTATAATAAGACGTATGAAGCTAAAAAAGATACTCATTGAGATTATCTAAAAAGCATACTGATAGACAAATATCAATATATATATGAGTAAATGTAAATACTATTAGTATTATTGCCCCTTAGTCAATCTTTTTCAAATATTAAATTCATATTTCTCTTGTTAGATATTAATTTGGATATGTAACATTGCATAAAGTATTTGAAACATTTGAATATTGTATAATGGAATATTTTTTGTTACTTTGCATATTGAAAATAAAAAAATCTGATAATGAAGAAAACAATTTTATCATTTCTACTCTTATTTGTTTGTGGCGGAATGTTTAGCCAAGATAAAGGTAGAATTGAATATATGAAAATGCCATGTAAAATGTTGAAGGGCATATCACAACGCGACTATACATTATATCTTCCTCCTGGCTATGATGCTGAAAAAGCAGAGAAATATCCTGTGCTATATCTATTGCATGGTGGTGGTTGTGAAGATACACAATGGGTGACAGACGGACATTTGCCTGATGTTGCTGATAGCCTTATCAACAACCATATTGTTCCTAAAATGGTTATCGTTTGTCCAGAAGCCAACAAGAATAAGATGATTTGGTTTAATGACCCAGACTGGACTTACGAAGATTTCTTCTTCAAGGAGTTTGTCCCTTATATAGAAAGTCATTATCGTGTGCTTAATGATAAAAGTAATCGTTCTTTGGCAGGCTTTTCAATGGGAGGCGGTGGCTCAGTGGTTTATGGAGTACATCATCCAGAATACTTTAACATGGTTTATGCCATGAGTAGTTATCTGCGTCGTCAGCCATTGGAATTTCTTAAAAACGATCCGCTTGGTGAATGGAGACAGACTGTAGTAGAGAGAAATAACCCTATAAAGTATGTTGCAGAATGTCAGCAGACAAAGATTAATGAACTGAATACCGTTCGCTGGTTTATTGATTGTGGAGATGATGATTTCACATTAGAAGGCAATATGGATCTCATAAAGACATTCAGAAGTCGTGGTGCTCGTTATCAATTTCGTGTGAAAGATGGTAATCATAATTGGGACTATTGGCGTCCTGCACTTGTTGAGGCAATTAAAAACGCATTTATAAACAAATAAAAACCATGAAGAGACAATTATTTTTAAGTATGCTTGCCATGGTCTCTGTAGCTACATTTGCACAGACACCGGCAACAACTAACATTAACAAATCTGGCTTTCCAAAGATAATGCCAGATAACAGTATTGAATTCAGTATCAAAGCACCTGAAGCACAAAAGGTTCAGTTAGACTTGGGACGCAAGTATGACATGACGAAAAGTGCAAGTGGAGTTTGGACTGTAACTACAGAACCACAAGGCTCTGGAATTCATTATTATAGTTTGATAGTAGATGGATTGTCAGTTGCCGATCCATCAAGTGAATCATTCTTCGGATGCAGTAGAATGATGAGTTGTGTTGAAGTACCTTATGCAAAGGAAGACACTCGTTTTCAGGTACGTGATGTTGCTCATGGCAATGTTAGCACAGTGAGATATTTCTCAAAGGTCACAAATAGCTGGAGAGTAATGTATGTATATACACCTGCTGGATATGATAAGAATATGGATAAGAAGTATCCTGTATTGTATATAATGCACGGTGGTGGTGAGGATGCACGTGGATGGGTACAGCAAGGTAGAGGTGATATAATTCTTGATAATCTTATCGCTGATGGCAAAGCTAAACCAATGTTGATGGTAAGTTTTGATGCCAATGTTGGAGGCTTTGATAATGTTGGTAAAGAGATATTGGATAATGTAATCCCTTCTGTCGAAAAAGATTTCCGCGTTGATGCTTCTGCTGATAGTCGTGCTATTTCTGGTTTGTCAATGGGCGGAATGTTCACATTGTATGTTGGTGTTCCAAATACAGACAAATTTCATTATCTAGGTGTGTTCAGTTCTGGATGGTTTGCTAAGTCTTCACCATTCATGAATGCAGATAAGGAACGTGATGCTAATTATGCATATATTGATAATAACGTATCGCTATTGAATAATAATCTGAAACAGTTTTTTATCACGATAGGTGGTAAACCTGATATTGCTTATGAAAACTGCCAGATAATGATGCAACATTTGAAGCAGAAAGGCGTGAAGTTTGATTATTATGATTCTAAAGACGGTGGTCACACATGGCCTGTATGGCGTGAAGATTTATATCTATTTGCACAAAAACTTTTCAAGTAAAGAGCATATAAAGAGTATGTGATTTTAAAGTCTTGCGACTCTCTTTATAATCTTATACATAAAAACGATCGAAAAACTAGTATATATTTAGCTTTTCGGTCGTTTTTCAGTATGGATAAAGTTCAACTAA
Source organism: Prevotella herbatica (assembly GCF_017347605.1). Lineage (NCBI taxonomy): Bacteria > Pseudomonadati > Bacteroidota > Bacteroidia > Bacteroidales > Prevotellaceae > Prevotella > Prevotella herbatica. The sequence goes on along the minus strand of NZ_AP024484.1, from coordinate 989,333 downwards.
GTTGTGTTTCGCCATTATAATAAAACTTTTTAATATCATCAATAGTAGCTAATCATCTTTTTTCTTGATAATACAATAAACCAAAAAATATAGCGTTTTTTTTATTGGTATGGCAATAAATAGAAAATTACTTGTAATTGTATACGCACTTTTGTTATCTGTGGAAATTCAAGCACAGCAATATCAACCTGATGCGCTACCTTCTGTAGCACGTGTTGATAAGGTTTGTGATAGTATTGATGAACCAGAAATGAAAAGCGATAGCGATTATATTATGAATGACGCAGCGCTGACAGCTGAAAACGTGTTAGCGATGTTGCAGAAATATGATGTGAAATTCCCTAAGATTGTATTGGCACAGGCATTACTGGAAACAGGAAACTTTTCAAGCGACTTATGTCGCGTGAGTCATAATCTTTTCGGGCTTCGCCATCCTTCAGATGGTAGCTACTATGTTTTTAATAAGTGGGAGGAAAGCGTGAAGAGTTATCGTGATGACGTACAGTATAAATACACAGATGGGGATTATTATTCTTTTCTAAGTCGTATTGGTTATGCCGAAGACCGCAATTATACAAGTAAAGTGAGGCGTATTGCCAATACGTTGTAACCTTAATCACGAACTTATACAAATAGACTTTTAAAAATAAATATTTATTTTTTGTTTTAGTTGATATTACATTTTTTCCTTTAGTTCGTCTTAATATCAGAACAAACAAAAAATGATAATATAAAATGAAACAGAAACTATTACTTGCAGCATGCGCAATGATATTGGCCCCGGTTGCAGCCGAAGCACAATATCCAAGTATAACAGATGCTGCAAAGGCTAAGATTGATTCTTTACAGAAAGTGTGGACTGCACATTCTGATTCTGCATGGGCTGTTGCTTTTCCTATTGTAAAGAAAGAAGCTATGGAAGGACGTTCTTATGTGCCTTGGGCTTTCCGTCCTTACGACTTGAAACAATCAAAGATTCCTTCATTCCCTGGTGCAGAAGGTGGTGGTATGTACACTTTTGGCGGCCGTGGCGGTAAGGTGATCACTGTAAGCAATCTTAATGATGATGGAATAGGTTCTTTCAGATGGGCTTGTGAACAAGGTGGCGCACGTATTATCGTATTCAACGTGAGTGGTATTATAAAATTGAAGACTCCTATCATTGTACGTGCTCCATATATTACAATTGCTGGACAGACTGCACCTGGTGATGGAGTATGTATCGCTGGTGAAAGTTTTCAGGTTAACACCCATGACGTTGTAGTTCGTCACATGCGTTTCCGTCGTGGCAATACACATGTATGGTATCGCGAAGACTCTTTCGGTGGAAATCCAGTTGGAAACATCATGATAGACCATTGCTCTTGCGAATGGGGACTTGATGAGAATATTTCATTCTATCGTCACATGTTTGATCTTGGTGATGCTATCGGTAGCCGCAAGGAACCTACAGTAAACGTAACAATACAAAATACTATTTCAGCGAAGGCTCTTGATACATATAATCATGCTTTTGGAAGTACGATAGGTGGAGAGAATGCTTCATTTATGAGAAACCTATGGGCTGACAATACAGGAAGAAATCCTTCAATAGGATGGGGTGGAGTATTCAACTTTGTAAATAATGTGATTTATAACTGGGTACATCGTACAGCCGATGGTGGCGAATTTTCTACGATGTCCAACTTCGTAAACAACTATTACAAGCCAGGGCCATTGACTCCAAAAGACAGTAATGTAGGTTGGCGTATTGTAAAGTCTGAAAGTCGTAGCGGTAAACTATTTCCTTTCAAGCAGTTTGGTAGAGTATATGCCGATGGTAATATTGTAGAAGGATACGATGCAATAACAAAGAATAACTGGGCTGGTGGAATACAGACAGCCGATAAGGATGGTGATCTTGCTGAAGACGAATTGGCTATTATGCATTCAAAAGAACCTTTTGTAATGCCTCATATTACAATTCTTCCAAACGATCAGACATTTGACTACGTATTAAATAATGTAGGTGCTACAATTCCTAAGCGTGATATCGTTGACCAAAGAGTCGTTGATGAAGTTCGTACAGGAAATGTATATTACGAAAAGAAACTACCTAAGGTAAATCCTTATGGTGATCTTTGGGGACTTAGTCCTAAATCACAGGCACCTGATGGTTCATTCAAGTATCGTCGTCTTGCAAAAGATTCATATAAAGAAGGTATCATAACAGATCCACGTCAGATGGGTGGATATCCACAATATAAGGGTAAACCTTATAAAGATAGCGATAAGGACGGTATGCCTGATGAATGGGAAATTGCAAACGGATTGAATCCAAATGATCCTTCAGACGCAGTAAAGGATTGCACTGGTGACGGATATACAAATATTGAAAAGTATATTAATGGAATCAGCACAAAAGAAAAGACTGATTGGACCAATTTGAAAAATAATCATGATACTCTTGCCGAAAAGGGTAAATTGATGTAAACGTAGATATATCATGATTATCAGAAAAAGATTATTACTCGGTGTATTTGCTATAATGTGCGGATGTCTTTGCGCTGTAGGTCAGGTAAAACTTGACAGCGCAGGACGTGACGCCAACTATGTGAAGTCTATAACCGAGCGTTCAATAAAAATAGTTGATGGGCTTAATATAAATGATGGTAACGTACGCAATAATGTACTAAATATCGTTTGTAACCGTTATTTTAAATTGAACGACATATACGAAAAAAACAAAGATCGCAATGCGATTGATGCCGAATTGTATAAGCATCATTTCGAGTTTGCTGCAGATTTAGCAAACTATGTCAATGATGCTCAGATAGAAGCCATAAAGGACGGAATGACATACGGTGTTGTTCCAAAAACTTATAAGGCACATCTTGAAATGATACCAAGACTAAAAGAAAATGAAAAACTTCAGATTCTTAATTGGTTGAAGGAAGCTCGTGAATTTGCTATTGACGCAAGTGATTCAAAAAGCAAGCACGCTTGGTTTGGTAAATATAAAGGACGTATAAACAACTGGCTTGCAACTCGTGGGTATGACCTGAAAAGTGAGCGAGAAGGTTGGTATAAGCGTATTGAGGCAGCAAAGAAACAGAAATAATTACGTTTTTTGATGAAAAAGATAATTGCCATATTGGTGTTTATGATTGGGGTTGCGTGTTGTTATGCGCAACCCTTCCCTTTAGATTACAGTTATGTGGGTTACCACATGTCGCAGCAACCAATTCCTAATGCAGATGTAAAAGTGTATGTGGAATGGCATGCTGGTAATCAAAGTTCACGCATACAAAAAGCCATTGATTATGTGGCTTCATTGAAACCTGATAGAAAAACAGGTTTGCGTGGTGCCGTACTCTTAGGTAAGGGATGCTATGAATTGTCTGAACCTTTGCGTATCCAAGCTTCAGGAGTTGTGATCCGTGGAACTGCAAAAGGTGAAACTGTATTGTTCAAGACTGGTGTAGATCGTGGAGCAGTTGTATATGTTGAAGGAAAGAATAATCGCATAGTAACAGATACGATTCATGATAATGCCAGAAAAGACGATGATGTAATGATCGTAAGAAAGTCTACTCAGAAATGGATAGATCTTATGAAATGTGGTAACTTTGGCGGCGGCCTGGACTTGGGCTATTGGGGATGGCATCCTGGTGAAATGGATTTGGAATTCACTAGAAAGATTACTGGTATTGTAAACGGAAAACCATCTTTTGATGCTCCATTGCCTATATCTTACGACAAAGACTGCATGATGCTTCGTTATAATTGGAGTGGTAGAATAGAGAATTCTGGAATAGAGAATATCACTGTTGAGTCTGATTATGACAAGGCATATCCTAAGGATGAAGATCATGCTTGGAATGGCGTCTATCTTGCGAATGCAATCAACTGTTGGGTTAGAATGGTTGATTTCAAACATTTGGCAGGTTCGGCTGTCGTTATACAGCGCAGTGGTAGCCAGATTACTGTTGAGGATTGCAAGTCGTTGTCTCCAGTTTCAGAGATTGGTGGTTACCGACGTCGCACATTCCTAACGTTTGGCGAAAAATGTCTTTTTCAAAGACTATATAGTGAACATGGCATCAACGACTTCGCTGCAGGCTATATAGCTGCTGGTCCAAATGCTTTTGTTCAGTGTGACAGTTATGAGTCGTTGGGATTCAGTGGTTCTGTTGGTAGTTTTGCCTCAGGTCTGCTATTCGATGATGTAAATATAGATGGCAATGATATTAAACTGTGCAATCTTGGTATAGAGAAATACGGTACAGGTTGGAATTCAACAAACTCAACAGTATATCAGAGTACTGCAAGTGGTATCTTTGCCGACAGTCTTCCTGACGGAACAAATAATTATGTATATGGATGTTGGGCGCAATTTTGCGGAACAGGTTTCTTTGATGAATCAAATAATCATGTGAAACCTTGGAGTCTTTTTGCGTCGCAGTTGAGTAAACGTTTGGGTAGGGATGTAAGCGGAATAACCAGAACACTGGAGCGAAACACCGAAGCATCAAGTAGTCCTACTGTAGAGCAAGCTCAGATGATGATGGCTAATGCAAAATTGCCACGTATCACAATGCACTCTTGGATAGACAGTGCTAAATTTGTTGCCAATGTATCTCCGACAGGAACTAAAAATGTTGATGCAATAAAAATAGCAAACAAGACTGCTGTTGCTAAACATGAATATGCCATAGTGAATGGAAAGATTCTTGTTGATGGAAGTCTCCTTGTTGGTGGTAGACATAACAGTCCATGGTGGAGCGGAAGAGTAAAATATTCAGTATTTTCCAAACTTCCTTATGCCGTCACACGATTTGTACCTGGAATGGAAATGTATGGCACTACTGATCGAATAGATAGTGTTATCCTAAATATGAAGCGTGACAACAACGTTATATATAGTCAGAATTACGGACTGTGGTATGATCGCAGACGTGATGACCACGAACGTGTGCGCAGACGTGACGGTGATGTTTGGGGACCTTTCTATGAACAGCCTTTTGCACGCAGTGGTAAGGATACTGCTTGGGACGGATTGAGCAAATACGATCTTTCAAGACCTAATAAATGGTATTTCTATCGTCTAGGAAAGTTTGCTGACAGTGAGGCAGATAATGGAATGCTATTGATGAATCAGCATTATTTCCAGCATAACATATTGGAAGCTGGTGCGCATTGGGTTGATTGTCCTTGGCGTACAGCTAACAATATCAATAATACAGGATTCCCAGAACCAGTACCTTTCACAGCTGATAAGAGAATTTTTATGGCAGGCTATTTTTATGATGTGAATAATAGTTATCTTCGTGAACTGCATCGTAAATATATATATGGAGTTCTTGATGCCTTTGCCGATAAGCCGAATGTTATTCATTCTATAGGTGAAGAGTTTACAGGACCTTTCAACTTTGTGAAGTTCTGGTTGCAGACAATATCTGAATGGGAACATGAACATAACAAGAAAGTTTTTGTATCGCTCGCCGTAAATAAAGATGTTCAGGATTCTATTATGCAGGATAAGGAGTTGGCAAAGACTGTTGATATAATAAATATTGAACAATGGTTTTATAACAGTCGTGGATTGTATGCACCTAAGGGTGGTATGAATCTTGCTCCTCGTCAAGCTTTGCGTAATGGAAAGACAGGAAGTGTTAGTTTTGCCGATGTATATCGTGGCGTTTCTGAATGTCGTAATGCATGGCATGATAAGGCTGTTATGTATTATGCCAATAACTATACTGAAATGTCATGGGCTGTATTGATGGCTGGTGGTTCTTGTCCAGACCTTCCTGTTACTGATAAGCAGTTCTTGCATAGTGTTGCTGGAATGCAACCTACTTTTCATAAAGATAATGTTTATTTGATTAATAATGAAAAGAAAGATGCTGTGGCATATATCGGAACGGATAAGAATACTATTAGCATTTCACTTTCCAATGGAATTTATGATATTTATCAGATAGATTCTAAGAGTGGAGAGATGAAAAAGATGAAAACCGGAGTGACAATAAATGGCAATTATCTTCTTTCTTTTAAAGGTATATATTGGTTAAGAAAAAGATGATAAAGCACTTATAATGGTAATAAAAATGGGGAAAATACCAATTTTTCCCATTTTTATATCTGATTTTACAAGACCTTAATAGGTTATTTAGGTACATTTGCAATTGATAATAAAACCTAAAAAATACCTAAATGACTTCTTCTGCTATTAACAACGAAAAGAGTTCGCTTGTTTTACTTAAAGCTTACCAGTTTGGTGATAATGCTGCCTTCTCTGAATTATATAGTATGTATGTTCAGACAATGTTGAATTATGGTCGTTGCATCACATCTGATGTGGAACTTATAAAGGACTGCATACAAGATGTGTTTGTAAAGATGCTCGATCGTAGAAATTCCTTAAAGATTACTTCGGTAAGTTCTTATTTAATTGTATCTTTGCGTAATCGTCTACTTGATGAGTTTCGTAAGGCATCATATAATAATGTTACAGAATTAGACAGAGCTACCAATATGCACATGTCTGATGATGTAGAAAAAGCTTATTTAGATGCTGAAAACGAACGGTTGGGACATGCAAAGATCGTGTATCTTTTGAATGCCTTGACTCCAAGACAACGTGAGGCTTTTCAACTTTACTATCTTGATGAACGCAAGTATGATGAAATATGTGATATAATGAATATGAACTATCATTCAGTGCGTAATCTTGTTCATCGAGGAATGATAAAGCTACGAACTGCTGCAGTGTAAAAAAAAATACAATGAGGAAACTATTTTTGCTTTTATTATTTATTCCGCTTTTTGTGTGGGGACTACCCGCAGATGTTGTTTGGCATAGCCAAAGTCGTAATTCGTCAGAGTCAATGCCTGTTGGCGGAGGAAGTATCGGAATGAATGTATGGGTGGAAAATGGTGATATATATTTTTATTTGAGTCGAAGTGGATCTTTTGATGAGAATAATACTCTCTTGAAGCAAGGTCGCTTTCGTATAAGACTGACTCCAAATCTTAACACAACACACAACTTCTCACAGCGATTGGTGGTCAATGATGGATATGCTGTGATTTCAGATGGTAACATTTCTGTCAAACTATGGGCTGATGTATTCAAGCCGGTTGTTCATGTTAGTGTTGACAGCAAAAAGGCGGTAGCTGTTGAATATGAATATCATAATTGGCGCTATCGTAATCGGGAAATAGGTAAAAAAGAAAGTTTTCAGACATCATATAAATTTGGTGTACCGAGTGGAGTTGTTACGTCTCATGATGTGATAACTCCATCTGATTGTGGAATTACTTTTTACCATCAGAATCCAGATACTACGATTTTTGATGCAACTGTTGCGCAACAACATCTTTTGGCTTATAAGGCTGAGATGTATAATCCGCTGAAAGACTTAATATTTGGCGGAAAGATATTCGGTAACAATATTAAATATTCAGGAACTTGTGATGGAATATACGACAATACTGATTATCGAAGCTATAATCTAAGTTCACGTTCTGCTTCAAAACATCATGAACTGTGCATAGCTTTGACTGACAATCAGGGAACAGTTGCCGAATGGAATAATAAACTTGATGGCATTATAAAAGCTATAAATGTTAGCCGTGACAGTAAATCTTCTGTAACATGGTGGCATAAATGGTGGCAACGTAGTTATATAGAAGGAGAGGGAGAAGCCAAAGAGATTACTCGAAACTACACTCTTTTCAGATATATGATGGGATGTAATGCTCTTGGTGAATGGCCAACGAAATTCAATGGTGGACTTTTCTGCTTTGATCCTTCTTATGTTAAATCTGATTTCCCTTTTACTCCTGATTATCGCAGATGGGGTGGTGGAACTCATACAGCACAGAATCAGCGACTGCTTTATTGGCCTATGCTTAAAAGCGGAGATTATGATGCCATGAAAAGCCAACTTGATTTTTATGTACGTATTCTTCATAATGCAGAATTGCGCAGTAAGGTCTATTGGCATCATGGTGGTGCCGCATTTACCGAACAATTAGAGAATTTCGGACTTCCTGAGTATGATGAATATGGAACAAAGCGCCCTGATGGTTTTGATCCAGGGCTTGAATACAATGCTTGGTTGGAATATACATGGGACACCGTGCTGGAGTTTTGCCAAATGGCATTAGACGCACATAGCTATGGTGGCGTAGACATATCAAAATATGTGCCTTGGATTGAATCTTCGCTTGATTTCTTTGAACAGCATTATCGTTATGTGGCTTCACGTAACGGACGCAAGCAACTCGACGATAATGGTCACTTAGTGATATATCCTGGTTCTGGCGCTGAGACATTCAAGATGGCTTATAATCCAACATCAACAGTATGCGGACTAAAAACGGTGACTGATAATCTTGTTAAATACTTATCGGGTATCGGCGCTGATAGTACTACTATAGCACGTTATAAAGCTATGTCTTCAATATGGCCAGATATTTCATATAGATATGTTGACGGACATAAGGTCATTTCACCTGCTGTTGTCTGGGCGCGTGTAAACAATACCGAACCGACAATGCTTTATCCTGTATTTCCTTGGCGAATGTTTGGTGTTGGTCGTGACAGTCTAACTGTAGCCGTTGATACATGGAAATACGATCCTTATGTGAACAAGTTTAATGGTTATGCAGGTTGGGAACAGACAAATATCTGGGCTGCATGTCTTGGACTTACTGATGAAGCCGTAAAATGGAATACTTTGAAATTGAAAAATGGTCCACATCGCTTTCCTGCTTTCTGGGGACCTGGACATGATTGGACACCCGATCATAATTGGGGCGGTTCTGGAATGATAGGTATTCAGGAAATGTTACTTCAGGAAGTAGGTGATAAAATTATACTGTTCCCTGCTTGGCCCAAGTCATGGAATGTGAAATTCAAACTTCATTGCAGTCGTGGCACAATTGTGGAGGCTGAAATGAAACAAGGTAAGGCACATATTATAAGTGTATATCCAAAAAACCGCATCAAAGACATTACTGTACAATGATGCGGTATGGATGCAATTAGTTATTATTTGTTTATCATATCTATGATCTGCGGAAGGAAACATGATATAACAAGTATCAATATTCCTGTTATCAATACAACGATAGTTTTGCTAGAACATCCTTTCCACTCTTTTAGGATGATTCCCCATATATTAGAGAATACAACGTTAAGAGCCATCAAAATGCAGAATGCGAATGTGAGCAGAGCTGGACTTTCTGAGAGGAATCCTTTTCCAAGTGAAAGACCGAAGAACTGACTGTACCATAGTCCGCCTGCAAGCAGACAAAACAATACATTGTTTACCCATACGTTTGATTTGCCATAGTCATTCCATGTATGATTCTTCTGGTTTTGATAGAAGCAATATATCGCATTTGTGATAAATCCTCCTAGCGTAACCAAGAATGTAACAGGTAATGATATGAACATTGGGTTTACACCTTCGAAATGAAGGTCGGCACCTTGTGCAAGTCCGATGTTGAAACATGCCGACATGAAACCAGCCAATAAAGCTACAGTGATTCCTTTTGTGAAGTTGAAGTCCTTTACTGCTTCACGCTTTTCCTCATCTGACAGTGAAGCCGATTTCATAGAACCAGCTATTCCTATTATTGCAATACCGACTAGCGTTACTACGACACCAACTATTACAGATGTTGTAAGGTCGCTAGCATGTCCTGTAAAGAGCGGAGCTAATATCGTTCCAAGTCCGGCACATGTTCCTAGTGCTATTGACTGACCGAGAGCAACTCCAAGATATCTCATAGACAAACCGAAAGTAAGTCCGCCGATACCCCATAACACACCATAGAGCATTGTCATAATTGTGGCATGCATATCCTGACTGAACAATTCTATCATTGAGTGTCCGGCAGGTATTGCAAGCATTGCTCCCAAAAGAGGGAGCAGGAGCCAGGCAAATACTCCCTGGACAATCCAGTAGCTTTCCCAACTCCAGTTCTTTATCTTATTGATAGGAACGTAGCAGCTTGACTGGCAAAACGCTCCTATCGCAATGATAATAAGTCCTAATGCAATATTCATTGTTTACGCTCTCTTTGAAAGAACATCCTTTTCATATTGCTGAACATCTGCTATAAACTCTTCGCCTACAGGTATGTTATGCTTCATGTTGAAGTAATCGTATACTGCACCGAATGGAAGAGATTTAGCTTCTTCAAGAAGAGCAAGGCGCTCAAACCACTGTCCCTTATCCTCGTACTCACGCAATTTAGCCAAAGGTTCAAGAAGTGCAGAAAGAACACTCTTCTGTGTAGCTCTTGTTCCTACGATGTATGCACCGATACGGTTAATACTTGCATCAAAGTAATCAAGTCCGATGTGAACTCTATTAAGTGCGTTTGCACGTGTAATCTCCTTGAACAAGTCAAGAGTCTGATCGTTCATGATTGTTACGTGATCGCTATCCCATCTGATTGGACGGCTTACGTGAAGCATCAATTCTGGTACAAACAGCAATAGTGAAGCAGCCATGTCGCTAACGTTCTCTGTCTGCTCGTAGTGACCAGTGTCAAGTGTGTACATCACGTTGTTCTTTGCGCAATAACTTGCATAGAAGTCGTGAGAACCTACTGTGTAGCTTTCCATTCCTATACCGAATAGTTTTGCTTCAAGACATGGTTTCATGTCTGGCAAGTTCTCAGCAAGAATCTCATCAAGACTGTTTTTTAGAATTTCACGATAGCGGTTGCGCTCAACAGTGATATCCTTCATACCGTCGTGTACCCAGATGTTCATGATACAAGGGTCGTTCTGTGCCTTACCCATTGCATCTGCAATGCGACGACAACGTTTTGTGTGCTCAATCCAGAAATCACGTATGCTCTTGTCTGGATTTGAAAGAGATAAGTATCCACTCTTTGGGTGAGAGAAACTTGTTGAGTTGAAATCAAGTTTTAATCCGTTTTCCTTAGCCCAGTCAATCCATCCCTGGAAATGCTTAACCTCAACCTCATCACGGTCAACAAATTTATTTCCGAATTCACCGTATGTCTCGTGAAGGTTCAGGCGGAATGTTCCACCAAGAAGTGATGTAACCTTATTTATATCTTGACGAAGCTCGTCGATGTTGCGTGCGCGTCCTGGGTAGTTACCTGTAGTCTGGATACCACCAGAAAGAGCTTCGTTACGCTCAAATCCCACTACATCGTCAGCTTGCCAGCAATGAAGTGATATTGGAGTCTTCTCCAATGTTTCAAGAGCCTTGTCTGTGTCTATGCCAAGTGCAGCGTAACGCTCTTTGGCAATTTGATAGTTCTTTTCAATTAGTTCTGAATTCATAATTTTAGGTTTTATTATTTTGTTATTGTTAAATATTTATCGTAAGCTTCATCCCAGATTGCCTTGTCTTCTGGTTCGAATATGTTTAGCTGAACAGAGTCGGCAATAAGCTTTCTCATATCCCAAACATCTTTTACCAATCCTGCTGCTTTTGCCTGCATCATAATGTTGCCAATAGCTGTAGCTTCCTGTGGACCGGCGAGTACAGTAACGCCACATGAATTTGCAGTAAACTGATTCAAGTATTTGTTAAGTGAACCTCCGCCGATGATATGTAAAGCCTTGATGTCGAAATCGGCAAAGTCTTTCAGCCATTCCAATACCTGTCTATATCGCAGTGCAAGTGAATCGAATATGCAACGGCATATCTCGGCATATCCTTCAGGTACGTGTTCACCGTGATCTGCACAATATTTCTTTATTGCTTCAACCATAGAAGTAGGATTAGCGAATACTGCGTCATCAGGATTAATAAGACTTCTGAAACCTTCCACTTTCATCGCCTCGTTAAGTAGTTCGGCATGTCCCATATCCTTTGTCTCGTGCCATTCTTTTCTGCAACTTTCATACAACCACATACCGCAGATATTTTTTAGGAATCTTGTCGTTCCCTCAATACCGCCTTCGTTAGTGAAGTTAAGTTTGTAGCTTTCTTCATTTATGATAGCGTCCTTTGTTTCTATACCCATAAGGCTCCATGTACCAGAACTAAGATAAGCGAAGTGCTCGTCTTCAGCAGGTACGGCAGCTACAGCACTTGCTGTGTCGTGTCCAGCTACAGCCACAACTGGTATATCACCAAGCCCTGTAATATTCTTAACCTCATCGCTTAGGTTTCCTATTACAGTTCCAGGAGCAGTCATTTTACCGAATTGCTCACGCTTCAGTCCAAGTGTTTCAAGTAATTCTTTAGAAATGTCGCCTTCTTTTGGATTAAGAAGTTGTGATGTAGAGCATACTGTGTATTCGCAGATAGCTTTTCCTGTAAGCATATAACTCAATGCATCTGGTATGAACATAATCTTGTCTGCACCAGCAAGAGCATCATTTTTAGCTTTCTTCATAGCATAAAGCTGGAAAATAGAATTGAAGTTCATCAATTGTATTCCAGTTATTCCATAAACGTCTTTTTTAGACATCTGCTCGCTGAAGTATTCCTCCATCGTGTTCATTGTGTGAGGGTCACGATAGGCTAGTGGATTGCGAAGAATGTTTCCGTCTTTACCCGTGCATACAAAGTCGCATCCCCAGGTGTCAATACCGATACTTTCAATCTTTATATTACGCTCGGCTACGATTTTCAGACTCTTTATTATCTCATTGTATAGGGCAAATATATCCCAATACACATGTCCGCCTGTAGAAATCAGATTGTTGTCGAAACGTGTTAGCTCATCCATTTTCACCTTTCCGTCTTCCAGAAAGCCAACGATTGTACGTCCGCTTGTTGCTCCAAGGTCAACGGCAAAGAAGTGTTTTAGATTTTCCATTGTTTGTAGGTTAGTGTTTATTATGGTGGCAAAGATAGTAAATCAGTGATGTGACAGACTAGATTTTTTGATTTTAAACCCATAATTTTTGTCATTACCATGTTTTTTGATAACTTTGCACAATACAATTTAGTAACATGAAAAAGTTTAAATATCTGGTTACTGATACCAAGGACTTACTGTGGGGACTGAATGTCGACACCGTTGGTTATGAGGAGAATCTTCCTGGTGAGGATTATCCTACGCATGGTCATGCCGATGGCTTTTACTTCAATGTTGCCAAAGGACGCATATTGCAAGAATATCAGATGCTTTACGTCAAAGAGGGCGGTGGTGCATTCAAGTCTCATAGTGTAGGAGAAGTTGAATTGCGCAGTGGCGATATATTCCTTCTCTTTCCTGATGAGTGGCACAGTTATCGCCCTAATGATAATACTGGCTGGAAATGTTATTGGCTTGGATTTAAGGGGCGCAATATGGACGATCGTGTAAATGCAGGTTTCTTGTCCCCAGAACATCCTATATATCACGTGGGTTATTCAAGTGAGATTATCCGCATGCTCGACATGGCTTTGCATGTGGCAGACGAGGAAGCTATACATTCCCAACAGGTGCTTGCCGGAATAACCAACTATCTTATTGGATTGATGTATTCTCTAGAAAGCAGCAATCAGTTGCAACAGAATTTTGTGCATACTGATATAGTGAATCGTGCCCGTCAAATGATACGTGAGACATTGGAAGATGGAACGACTATTCAGGAGATTGCAGTGCGATTGGGAATGAGTTATTCTAATTTCAGAAAGATATTCAAGGAGTTCACTGGTTTTTCTCCGTCTATGTATCAGCAGGACTTGAAGTTGCAGCGTGCCAAGGATCTATTGGCGACTACAGATATGACGATAAAGGAAATTGCTTATCAGCTTAATTTCGAGTCTCCTGATTATTTTTCTTCTAAGTTCAGACTGAAGACAGGACTTAAACCGAGTGAGTTTCGTGGTAACGAAAGATAATATATTCATTATATGATAATTGAAATATCAATTATTGAGGCTTAAAAATCATAATTCAAAGCCTTTAAAGGTAAAATAAGGCTATTTTTGCCGAAAGAAAAAACAAATCAACAAAAATATGAAACAGACAGTTTTGGAAGGTCGCGAAGCCTTAAAGAAAGAAATTGATAAGATTGCAGAAGTTGCCGGTTATCTGTGGCAGAACGGATGGGCAGAGCGCAATGGTGGTAATATCACAGTAAACATTACTGAATTGGTAGATGACAAGATTAAAAGTCTTCCTGCAATCAGCGATGTTAAGCAGATTGGTGTTACTTTGCCTGCTTTGAAAGGTTGCTACTTCTTTTGCAAAGGAACTGGTAAGCGTATGCGTGATCTTGCACGTGAGCCTATGGACAACGGAAGTATTATCCGCATATTAGACGATTGCGCAAGTTATGTGATCATTGCCGACAATGCTGTTATGCCTACAAGTGAACTTCCTTCACATCTCACAGTTCATGCACATCTTATAGAAACTGGTTCTCCATATCGTGCTACAGTACATACACACCCTATTGAACTTATTGCAATGAGTCACAACCCTAAGATGATGGGCAAGGATGTGCTTTCTAATTTATTGTGGAGCATGATTCCTGAGACAAAGGCTTTCTGTCCGTTAGGATTGGGAATAGTACCTTACGAACTTCCAGGCTCAAACAATTTGGCTCAGGCTACATTGAATGAACTTGAAAACTATGATGTAGTAATGTGGGAAAAGCATGGTGTATTTGCAAAGGGACTTGATGTAATGGATGCTTTCGATCAGATTGATGTCCTTTCTAAGAGTGCCAAGATATATATCAATTCACGTTGCATGGGATTTGAACCTGAAGGAATGAGTGAAGCACAGATGAAAGAAATGTCTGTTGCCTTTAACCTTCCAAAGTAATTTAAGGATACAAACAAAAAGGACTTAGTTTTATATGTTTTTAAAACTAAGTCTTTTTTTTTGTTTATATAGATTTTATATCTAACCCTTTTGTGTGATATGTCTTATAACTTATATGATTGTGATTTTTTATTACTTTCCCGTAAGTGTTTAATAATAGAAAAAAGATAAAACTAAAAAAGTTCCAAAAATCATAAATGTCCTCCACTTTAAGCGTAAGTTGCTATCTTATAGTATATTAAGTGGTGGAGGTATACCTCCACTATCATCCACTGTCCTCCACTAAAATTTGCTGTTTTCTACGATAGAATAGATGATATGGCTAGACGACTACTTTGAAAGTTTGGTAGCACTAAAAGAATATGATGGAAATTTATTTACTATATCTTAATCATATAAACATGTTGCTGATACAACTAAAACATTAGTAACGATAAAATGCAAACATTTGATCGATGGAATAGAAACTTTATATCGTAGAAATACAAACGTTTGATCGATAGAACGGAAACTTTATATCGTAGAAACGCAAACGTTTGATCGATAGAACGGGTGATGGATGATGAATACTAGAAACTTAGTAACGATAAAACCAAGACATCCTTCACTATAGCAGAAACTCTGTATCGTGAAACAGATTTATTACCAGCAGTAAAGTTTATAAACGCAATGATCATATAATAGGCTTTTACGACATACCGTTGAGTGATTAGGGCCTAATCACTCTGCACTTTGCGATACATTAGATAGTGATAAGGCCCATATCACTATTTAATAAAATATATGAAGGATATTTCATGTAAGAAATCAGGTAACTTAATAATTTGAGATAAAACGCTAAAAATAGGTGTGTTTTCGACTTTAATGTCACTTTTACCCCGATAATGTCACTTAATGTCACTCGCTCATCCCTTATAAACAAAGGGTTTGTGACAAAGTGACATTAGTGGCATTAAAAAAACTTTTCTGGTGTGCGGAAAAATCTATTAAATATGAATTTTATAGCCTATTCAACAATCCCGAAAAAGACGGGAAGCATATCGGAAAGAGAAGGTTGATAGTCCGCTAGAACCATTACTTTTTGATTGAGAGGGGCTTGTTCTGCAAAAAAAGAACCCGAAGCGCTATTTAAAAGAGCTTCGGGAACTATTCACATGCTATTCCTTATTTTATCGGACAGCAATAAATAACAAACTAATCTAATGTAAACCTTAAAGTCTTAATATCATCACTGCTACTACCTATCATAACATCAAAATCACCGGGTTCGAACTTGTAATCAAGATTCTGATTATAAAATTTCAGACCGTCGGGAGTTATCGTGAATGTAACGGTCTTGGTCTCTCCACGTTTTAGGGATATGCGCTGAAAGCCTTTCAACTCCTTTACAGGACGTGATACACTGCCCACAAGATCGCGGATGTACATCTGAACTACTTCGTCAGCATCATAACTGCCGGTATTGGTAACATCTACCGATACCTTTATTTCTCCGTTTTCACTAAGATGGTCACTACTCAACTTGGGTTCACCATATGAGAATGTGGTATATGACAATCCGTAACCGAATGGATACAGGGGATCATTGTCAATATCAAGATAATTGCTACGGAACTTGGTAAACCATTTACCTTCTTCAAGTGGGCGCCCAGTATTGAGATGACTATAATATATAGGTATCTGACCTACGCTCTTTGGCATGGTGACGGTAAGTTTTCCACTGGGCGACTTGGTTCCGAAGAGTACATCGCAGATAGCATCTCCAGCCTCGCTACCTCCAAACCAGACATTAAGTATGGCAGGGAAGTTCTGACTCTCCCATGTCATGACTGTTGCACGACCTGCAAAATTAAGAAGTACGATAGGTTTGCCGGTCTTCTTGAGTGCGGTAAGAAGATCGTGCTGGGCATCGGGCATATCCAGATTGCTACGGCTGCTGCACTCTCCACTCATTTCTGACGACTCGCCCACTGCAGCTACTATAACATCGGCATCGGCAGCTACTTTTAATGCTTCGTCAAGCATTTCCTTAGCCGAACGCTTATCGCGCATTTCACGACCAAACATCGTTGCGTTTTTCTCCATTACTGAATCGTACATCAGATTGGAGCCTTTGGCATATAAGATTTGGGCTTTATTGCCTACTGCATCTTTCATGGCCTGATACAGCGATTTGTATTTATCCACACGTGCTGCTACACTCCACGTTCCGGGCATGTTGGCACTGGTATTTGCCAATGGACCTATAAGGGCTATTCTGCCTGTGGGTTTAAGTGGAAGAAGATGGTCTTGATTCTTAAGCAATACAAATGTTTCGGCAGCTATACGACGTGCCTCTGCACGATGTTCCGGAGTATAGATTTCTTTGGCTGCACGTTTAGCATCACAGTACTTGTATGGGTTGTCGAATAGACCTAACTTGTATTTTGCCTCTAATATACGACGGCACGCCTGATCGATAGCCTGCATTGACACTTTACCCTCGTTTAATGATTTCTCAAGTGTACCAATAAAGCCATCGGAAACCATATCCATATCGGTACCTGCATTCAAAGCTAGTGCTGATACTTGTTGCAAATTGCCCATACCATGAGCTATCATTTCAGATATGGCTGTAAAATCGGTTACAACAAAACCCTTAAAGCCCCACATGTTACGAAGTACATCTGTAAGAAGCCATTTGTTGCCTGTGGCCGGTACTCCGTCAACGACATTAAATGATGTCATCACGCTACCAGCGCCGGCATCTACGGCTGCTTTATAACCAGGCATGTAATCATTGAACATACGCCAATGACTCATATCCACGGTGTTGTATTCTCGACCGGCCTCTGCTCCTCCGTAGAGTGCAAAATGCTTTACGCACGACATAATGGTATTGTTGGCCTTGAGGTCGTTGCCTTGATAGCCCTGAACCATCGCTCTGGCTATCTGTGCATCAAGGTATGGGTCTTCGCCATTGCCTTCTGACATTCTGCCCCATCGCGGATCACGACTGATGTCGAGCATAGGACTGAACGTCCAGCATATTCCGTCGGCGGATGCTTCGATGGCTGCTATGCGGGCACTCTCTTTGATGGCGTTCAGATCCCAACTGCATGATAATGACAATGGTATAGGAAAGACTGTTTCGTACCCATGGATGACATCCATACCAAAGATAAGCGGAATCTTAAGGCGGCTCTGTTCTACAGCCAACTTCTGCACTTCTCGTATCTTTTGGGTTCCCTTAAGATTGAAGAGTCCGCCTACCTCTCCTCTTTTTATTTTGTCTGCCACGTTGCTGCTCTTTGCCTGACCGGTGACTATATCGCCGGTAACAGGTAGATTGAGTTGACCTATTTTCTCTCTCAGGGTCATCTTACTCATCAAACGGTCTATGAATGTATCCATATTTGGATCGTCGGAGACAGAGGCAGAACTAGCACAAAATGTAAATGCGGCGAATACCATTACTAATATGTTTCTCTTATTCATCATATTATCAGTTATTTATTGTAAATCCTAATTTTTGCAGACCTGACTGTACTTCAGGACAACTCATAAACAGATGCCACAACAAACCTGTACGATAGTTCTCTATCATCGGAGCAATTGTGAGCTGGTCTATTGCCAGATAATGGGGTTCTGTCCAATTGGCTGTCTCGGAGAAGGCATCGTAAAATCCGTACTTACCCCATATCCAAGAGCCTTTATTCCAAAAGTATTTTAGGGCAGCCATAGACTGTTGTGGGGTATAAGGGAATGATGACAGGGCTGCCGTCGGGGTGATGACACCTAAATCATTGTTGGGTGAGTGGGCAGAATATCCATTAATGGAATAACTTGCGGTGAGGCCCCAGCAGTCTTTACCGTAGCCTTTGTATCCTTTGGGGTTGCGGACACAATATTCATAATCGCTCATGGCATGATTACGGGTAACATTCCAATAATTGGCATACTCGTCTGTAAGACCTTTAGGACATAGACCAATATAAGAATACTGCGACCAGAAAAGGGGACCTCCAAGTTGTTCGGCACCATTATGTTTCAACTCAAGCGGATAACCGAAGGGAGCTGCGCTGCTCTTGATGGCACCATTACGTGCCCAGCCTTCATGATAGCATTCGGCAGGGATAGAATGGGTAGGTGATGATGCTCCAAGAATATAGGCGATAAGGCATTCGTTATATCCCTGCAAGGGGAAATTCATATCCCATGCATAATCGGGTGACCAATGCCAGTATATAACGTTTTTGCCTCCATTGCGATACCAATCGTACTCCATACCACGCCACAAGGTGTTTATCTTATCGGATAGTGCGCGTTCTGAACTATTGCCATCCTTGAAATACTGACGTACACATAGCAGACTCTGCATCATAAATGAGCTTTCTACCAAATCGCCGCCATCGTCTTTTGTGCCGAACGGTTTTACTTTGCCGGTAGATCCATAAAGCCAATGAGGCCACATACCATGAAATCTATCTGCAGTAGAAAGGTAATTTACGATTTTGGTCAAACGGGTTACGCCGTCTGCACGACTAATAAAACCTCGGTCTATACCAACAAGAAGGCCTGCCACGCCGAAACCACTACCGCCAAGGGTTACGACATCACGGTCGTTCTCGGGATAATTATTGTCTAGATGTATCCTCTCGTAAGCCATGCCCGATGTGGGGTCGGCACCATCCCACATATAGTTGAGATGTACCTTTTCTATATAGTCTAGCATCGCATCGTCACTTGCAAATGAGGTAGGTCTGCTTGCTGTTTCGGGTGCCGGTTGCGCCGGACTTTCACTGGTCTCGCCAGCCTTGCATGATACAAAGGTCATTGCAAGAAGTAACAAAACTGATAATTTATTCTTTATCATATACAAAATCATTTTATAATAGTTTTAGATAATTCGGAACGCCCTGTTTCTCCCAAAGCCTCTATGTTAAAATAGTAACGGCTACCGGTATCCATGCCTCTGAAATCGTAAGATGTACTGCCTAGCACGGTAATACTATTGTACAGTTTATCGGGTGCTACACCATAATAGATGTTATAGCCGTAAGCTCCTGCAGATGGTTTCCATGAAAGGTATGCGTTGCGTGTGTCTTTGGCTGAGCGGATAACACGGAATTGTCTTACCGTAGAAGGTCTGTTGCCGTCTGTATTTCCAAATACTCTAATCTCTGACAGGCAGAAATATCCTGATGAGGGCATATGCAGATTTTCCACTTTAATATACCTTGTATGTAATACCGACCTCAACTCTACATAATCATGTGGGGCGTCTTTATCATTATCACTCTTGTCTACAACGAGTTGCCAGTCTGTGCCGTTGTCACTTGACCAGATACGATACTGATAGTATAGGTCGTTAGCGCGATTGTTCTGTACAGTCTTGTAATCATAAAAATTGAGCTGTATAGCCTTGACACTTTTTGTTGCACCCAGATCAAGCTGTGCCCATTCGCCCGGATTGCCAGTCTTGGCTGTCCAAAATGTGCGCATGTCCTCGTCTGTAAGACTGGAAGCAACATAGATACTGTCGGAGGATGACACAGTTGCTTTCTTGCCATAAGAGAGAAGCATCCAACCAGTGAAACGGTGTGATGGATCTTTGATGTCTTTATCGGCATTCCAACATGGATAATCGCCGAAGGCTGTATTAGAATACATGGTTCCGTCTCTGTCAAACGCCATAGGATAAAGGCCGATACGACGCTCAAACTTATACTTCAACGAAAGCATACATGTGGCGACATGCCAATAGTTGCCTTTCTGGTCGGCGAAAGTTCCGCCGTGACCTGACCCTTGAACAAAGCCACCGGGTTTGTAACACATCGGGTTATGACGCTGATAAGTAAAAGGCCCCAATGGATTGTCACCTACATAAACGCCATCGGCATATATTTTAAATTCGGTACCGGGACCGCCATATTGAAGATAGTACTTACCGTCATGTTTCGTCATATAGGCTCCTTCCATAAAGGGCTTTAAGGTGGTATCGTCGTCGTTGTTCATGCCGAATCTTTCCCAGCCATGATGTTTGGGATCAAGCATTACGACATCGTGAATCTTGCTTATAGGCAGAAAATTGTCACGACTCAACTCGACTGCCTTTATTGGATATTCGTTGCTGGAACCATAGTAAAGATACAACTTGCCGTCATCATCGAGATAGAGACACGGATCCCATGATGGAAGTGTGCTGCATTCTACTGCCTGACGCCAACGTCCTGACCATGGATTGAGCGTATACCAAATGGGTAAGCCTTTATAGGTGGAACCTGTATAGAAGAGTGTGTCACCTGATACATAAGCTGCGGGGGCGCACTGATCATCGTCTGTTGGAAAACGCTGAAAAGATGCTGTACAGAAATCCCAGTCGCTAAGATTCTTTGAATAATGAAAACCGCCCTGATTGGTAGAAAATAGCATATAGTGGCCTTTATAGGTAAGTGCCATCGGATCTGCTGAAGAGCGAAACGAACCTTGCGACTTAACGTTATCATCGTACGACTCGTAGTTGTAACTTATGTTGAGTGGGTTACAAAACGTGGTTGTGCCTGCATGGTAAGGGTCGTACCAGGGCGTGGACTGAGCGCTGCGTCGGGGTAGCGAAACGGCTGTGTCCTTACGTGGCACCATACTTATATCTATATTGCGATCGCTTCGTTTTCTGATGACATTAGCGAAATCCTTACCGGGATAATATACATAAAGGTGTAAATCTGTGTCGGTTGCAGTAAGATGATATACGCCGTCGGCATTGGTATTGCAATGACTGGGACTGGCGAAGAACATAACTGTTGCACCCGAAAGGGGGTTGCCATCTGTATCGGTGACACGACCTGTAATCTGATAAGTATCGTGTACAGGGATATAATAATTACTTACTTGTCCTTTTACAACTTTTATAGTATCTGAAAAATCATAGGAGTTAATGCTCCTTGCCGAAGCAGGAAGCATTAACAATATGAATAGTATAATATAGTTAGTTTTTGTCATTACTTATCTATTGGTTCTTTATTCAAATCAGGATTGTCTGAAAGTTGATCGAACGGAATAGGATAATATGTTTTGGCTTCGGTCCATCCATACTTGCCTAAAACGCTAGCTGCCTTTCCCGTACGGACCAAGTCGTTGTAACGTTCTCCCCACTCGCAGCATAGTTCCATGCGGCGCTCGTCAAGAATCTGGTCGACAGTAACATTGTTTATAGCTGGCATCTTGGCACGTGCTCTTACGAGGTTGAACGGTGTATCGCCATTCTTACTCTGACGAACCTTCGCTTCTGCATTCATCAGGAGAACATCGGCGTAACGAAGTATACGGATATTATTATTTGAACCGTATTTGGTACGTCCTGAAGTTAACTCATTCTTTGGAGTATAAGCTTTACCGTTCCAACAGTCTGTCTGGGTAGGATTCTGTAGTGGACGGATGACGTCACCACTTGGAGTTGTTGTTCCTGCTTCTAGGAATGATGTGGTGTATCTAACTGTTTCACCTCTATCCTTAGCCCAGTCGCGGAATGATTTGTAAAGACCGATAAAACCCCATCCTGAAATATCACCATCATTGGCTGGACCTTGGAATACAAACCATTGATCGGCATCTACCATATCACCTGATCCTAAACCGAAGTCGGTACACTGACTTTCCAACAAACTCTCATCACATAGTTTTCCGGGTATCTTAAACAGCTCGTAGAAGTCGGGATATAACTGGAATTTATTGCTATTGATGATATCGTTGGTGAGATCTTCTACTTTAGCATAGTCGCCTTCGTTAAGATAGATCTTTGCTGCCAAAGCCTCTGCGGTATATGCGGTAGCTGCTCCGACATGCTCCATCTCGTTGGGACGAACTTTAGGACAGTTGTCTATAGCGTACTGCAAATCACCAAGAATATAATTGTACACTGATTTCACCGTCGAACGGGTGAGGTCTGTCTGACTATTGCTACTCAGAATAGTTACAGGACCAAAGGCCTGTGTAAGGCGCCAGTATGCATAGGCTCTAAGTATTCGAACCTCTCCTTGATACGATTTGTTTGTTGTAAGGACTGCACTATTCGTGGTGTTTTCCGCGTAATTATTGAGTGATTCCAAAGCTGCATTGGCAACCTTAATCATACCATAATACTGATTCCACATCTCATTAAGTCCCCAGAAGGTATTATCATAATTGTACCCAGTAGGATCATTGGTCTTTCCTCCAAACTGATTCAGGATAGCCTGATCATCTACACGTCCTGACCATACATCATCATCGCGGATGATAGAAAGCGGCCATATTACCCAGTGCATACCTCCTGTACGGAGTTTTGCGTATACACCTGACACAGGCTGGTACATATTAGCCACATCTGTGAAGTCCACGTTTTTTTCGGGCACGCTGTTTTCGGGATCTTTATCCAGATAACTACTGCATGAAGTAATAGCAAGCAATAATGTGCCAACAGCTATAACAGATATATATTTATTAATTTTCATTGTACTAAATTTTATGCGTTAGAATTGTATTTGAATACCAAATGTATAAGTTGCAGTTATAGGATAGACCTCTGTATCCCAACCTTGTGCATCACTTAGCTCAGGTGTGAATGAATTAGCAGAGAAGGTTGTGAACGGGCGGTCGGCTGTGGCACTGAGGCGTATACTTGGAAGTGTGTAACTACCCATCTTTATATTTTTGAATGTATAACCTAACGTAACATTCTGGATGCGGAAATAATTTGCACTTTCTACAAAGAATGAGTTAACACGCTGATCTGATATATTCCAACTACGGATAAGTGCAGCAGCAGATGGATAACTATTGGTTGAGCCTTCGCCCGTCCAACGGTTCTTAAACTGATCGTAATCAAAGTTGTAGTTGCTCTGAGCATAACGTAGAGCGCGCTTGCGGTTATACATCTTTGCTCCTGACTGACCGTATGTGCTTACTTCAAAATCAAGATTCTTCCAAGAGAAGCCTGCATTGATACCGTAAGTGAACTTAGGAATATAAGAGCCAAGTGCCTGACGGTCGTTGCCATCAACAATACCATCACCATTTTTATCTTCATACTTGAAATCACCAAGCTGCAGACCATTCTTTACGGCTGTAGGATCGGCTGCACACTCAGCTGCAGTCTGATAAATGCCGATAACCTTATATCCATAGAATGAGTTCATTTCTTCACCTACTATATTTACAGTTTCGCCACCTTTGATTATACTTGGTCCACCAAGGTCTTTAACTCGGTTTTTAAGTACTGAAATATTAGTTCCAACATGATACTTGAAGTCTTTGCCTACACGGTCTGACCATGTAGCAGAAAGATCAAATCCTTCGTTTAGAATCTTACCATAATTGCCGGCAAGTGTTTGATTGCTGAAGGCTATTTTAGGAGATATGACAGCATGTTTGGTCATGCGGTGGAAATAATCTGCATCTACATTTAACCTGCCCTGAAGGGTAGAGAAGTTAAGACCAGCGTTGATTTCATCTACAACTTCCCACTGTAGCCAACTAAAATATGATGTGTTTTGATATCCGGGCAGTGTGGTGTTACCAAATACGCCTGATGAACCGTTACCTGTTGCTATGCTTGCGAATCCATCACTTGCAGCAACGTGGTCGTTACCAAGACGTCCCCAGCTGGCACGTAACTTAAGATATTCTATTGCGCTCTGATTCTTCATAAACGGCTCTTCGGTTACGACCCATGATGCACCTACAGATGGGAAATAGCCCCATTTGTCCTGATACTTAGATGAACCGTCGGCACGCATTGTGAACATGAGGTAATACTTTCCGGCATAATCGTAGTTCAAACGTGCGAAATATGACAGACCGCGATATGTTGATCCATTATCAGAAAGAGTGATACCTGTTGAATTTCCCTGACTGAGATATTGGTATTCTTCTTTACCCTCAGGCACGTTAACAGCTGTTCCACTTAAGAAGCGATACTTCTCCTGTCGCATTGACATACCTAACATTGCACCAAAGTTGTGCTGACCATAACTGTCGCGATAGGTCATGATATTATCCCATATATAGTTGTCATAGCTTGTGGTGCTCTTAGTCAGACTAGTTGTTGTATTCTGCTGCCAGCTGCTAACGTAATATGTAGGTGTGAAAACCTTTCCGTTAATGTTCTGATAATTATAGTTTACACTTGTCTTTACGTTAAGTTTCTCAGGTATCAGATTAATCTGTGCATAAAGACTTGTAAGATACTGATGAGAATCGTTCTTTGAGTTAAAGTAATTAGCTGTAGCTACAGGATTGTAGAAATTGGAAGTAAAACCAACACTTGATGGAGAGGCATACTTGTTAGGGAATGAACTTGTGTTATTAGCATCGTATACAGGATAAATGCTCGGAGCATTAAAAGCCTGCTGCCATGCGCTGTTGTTTGGCAATATCTGATTGGAAATGCTAACTACACTACTAAAGCCTACCTTCAACCATGATGTGGCATCATAATCGAGAGCAGCACGGAAGTTGAGACGTTTGTAATTGTTTTTTACATCCATAACTCCGTCTTGATAGAGGTAACTCATACCTAGAGAATAAGTGGTTTTCTCACTACCGCCTGTGATACCAAGGCTGTGGTTGCTGATAATAGCTGTACGAAGCAATTCTTTATACCAGTCTGTATCACTGCCAAAAGTCCAATTGTGAAAATCTGAACCGGAATAGCTACCACCATATTTATCTATTGATGATTTTATGATTGGAGAATAAGCATCGTTGTTTGCCTCAAGAAGCATTGTTGCGTACTGCTGAGAATTTGCCATCTTAAGAACATTGGTAGCTTTCTGGAAACCTACATATCCATCATAGGTAATCTTTGCTGGCTGGTTCTTCTTTCCTTTTTTTGTGGTAACAATAACAACTCCGTTGGCTGCTCTTACACCATAAATAGCTGCAGCAGAGGCATCTTTTAATATTGACATTTCTTCAATATCCTCATTGTTAAGAAAATTGATATCGTCATAAAACATACCGTCTACGACATAAAGAGGTGAACTGTTGGCAAATGAACCAGCTCCGCGTATTCTGACTGTTGGCCCTGAACCAGGAGTTCCACTGCTTATTACATTTACACCAGCAACCTTGCCTTGTATCGCAGTCATTGGTGATGTAGAAGGAACAGAACTGATATCTGCTGATTTAACGACTGTAATAGGTGATGTTAAATCTTTTGCTTTTGCAGCTCCGTAACCAATAACAACAACATCTTCAAGATTTTGCATATCGTCCTCTAATGTTACTTTCATATCTGACGATGCCTTAACCTTTTTAGTTTTCATTCCAACAAATGAAAAACTTACTGTTGCACCTGATGATACATCTTTAATTGTGAACTCACCATTCATATCTGTCACGGATCCGTGACTTGTACCATCAACCATTACTGTAGCTCCAACAATAGGCTGATCCACCTTGTCGACTACAGTTCCTTTTATTGTATTGTTCTGAGCAAAACTCAGTTGAATAATAAAAAATGAGATGAGTAATAAATAAAACTTTTTTTTCATATCAATGTATTTAGGTTAATAATTGTTTCACGTTACAAAAGAAGTAATATTATCCTTTAATAGCAAAAAATAAAATACGCTACGACTACGATACCATATAATGTTACTACGATTTTAGTACGTTTTAGTCTGTAACTAATTAATTATCAGCAGATAACAAAAATAATATTTTTAGAAATATTTTTTTGTTGAATGATAATAAAAATGTATATTTGCAATTCATTAACTATTATACCATGTTATGCTTTTAAATTTGAAGAAATACTATTTTGTAATATTACTGATAATAATACCTGTCAACTCATACGCATCTGAACTAATGCCTATCGTTACAAACTTTGCACCATCCAAATATAATGGGGATTTGCAAAACTGGTCGTGCACGCAAGATGTATATGGAAGAATGTTCTTTGGTAATAATAAAGGACTACTCTCGTTTGACGGATACAACTGGACTCTAACTCCTATGCCGGGAAACGGTGTTGTAAGATCGGTAATGGCCGACGGGAAAAGAATATACGCCGGGGCGTATACTGATTTCGGATATTTCGAACAAAACTTATATGGACAATATGTGTATACTTCGCTATGGCCGAAAAACTATAAGGCGCATAACGATGAGATATGGAACATCATTAAAACGCCAAACGGGCACGTGTATTTCCAATCGTTCTGCTCTTGGTTCGACTATTACAAAGGTAAAATAACATCTCATTTCGATTCAAAGAATATGCCTCTTTACTTTTTCTCGCTAAATAAGGAGATATATGTACAAATGATTAATGGGGATTTCTATTTGCTTCGTAATAATAAGTTTGTACATCTTCTGGATAGGAAATCTTATGGAGATGATAATGTCGTAGCAGCATTGCCATATAGCAATAATAGGATATTGCTTTTAACAGAACATAACGGTATATTTCTTTTCTCGAAAGGTAAACTGACAAAATGGAGAACAAAGATTGATAATGACCTGATGAAATACCAAGTAAACCGAGGAGTAATATTAGGACAATCCACAATCATAATAGGAACGATATCAAACGGAATATATGCTATAGACAATAATGGACGTAGTAAATGGCATTATAATATGGAAAACCGCCTATATGATAATACTGTATTACGACTATTCATTGACAGGGAAAACAATATATGGGCGGCTCTGGATATAGGTATATCACTTATACATACGGGAATCCCTCTTACAATATTACGTACTGACAATTTCAACCAACCTATAGGAATGGTTTATGGAATGAGCATTGTCAACAATAATGCATATATCGGAACTAATCTTTCTGTTTGGAGGTATGATATAGCAAAAGGAATAATAAATCAGGTAAAAAAGACTGATGGACAAAATTGGTATGTAGCGAGATTCGGTAATGATATATTTGCAGGAAACAACTTGGGTACTAGAGTAATAAATGGTAACGAGAGTGTTAAGATGCCGGGGGCTATAAATGGAAGCACTAGTATAAGAGAATACTCATATTACGGACAAACAGCCCTCATAGAATCGTCATACAGTTTCTTTAGAATATACAGAAAAGTTGGTGGTAAATGGATATTCTCAAATTCCTTAACAGGATTTTCTATGCCTATAAGTGAATTTGAAATAGACAATAGCGGTGTGATATGGGCAGCACAAATGAGCAAAGGACTTTTTAAGATAGAATTGTCTAAAGATCTAAAGAGAATAGTCCACTGGCACTACTATAAATCTATGCCGGGGACTGTATATTCGGTTAAGATGCACGTTCTGAATATTAGAGGTCGTGTAATATTCTCTGATGGATATAAACTATATACTTATGATGATATTCAAAAGCGAATAATCGAATATCATGAACTAGATAACATTTGTAAAAAAGGTGTTATCTCGGCTATAAATATCGATAATAACACATTCTGGATTGCTGATGAAAATGGATACTCGAAGGTTCATTTCAATGGACACAGATACGATACAGAGGTGTTCATACCAAGTACTATATTCGGTCTAGAATGCAATACTAGTAGTAATCCTATCTACGTTAACGGTAATGATGCGTTCTTTTTTATGAATAATGGAATAGGTTGTTACAGAAGCAACTCCGGATACATCAACAACACTAAATATATACTTAAAATAACAAAGGTTGGTAATTATGATTCAGACAACAAATTGCATCTGTTATCTTGCAATGATGAAGAGGAGAGCATATCAACAAACGACAATATTTCGATTGCTCTATCTTACCCAAATTATAATAATGAAAAGTATATATTCAAATATAAACTGGAAGGATCTGGAACGAATATAAACTCACAGTCGGAATCACCAAATGTGGTTTACAACAGTTTAAACTATGGTGATTACAAGTTTACAGCAACTGTTTGTTCTGTATCAGGTAAGGTATTGGGGCAAACGGTATATAGGTTCAGTCATAACAGACCTTTACTATTATCTTGGGTTGCTTTTATATTCTACGCTATATTACTTTATATTATTATTCACATATACATTAACTGGCGTTCAAACAAACTGATACATATAAATCAAGAAAAAGCCAATGATGAACTTATGCGCAAGAGTCTGAAAGTATTGGAGCAAGAACAAATTATAGCTCAACAGCAAAAGTTGTTGCTTGAAAACGAGATAGAGGTGAAAGGGAAAGAGATGGCCAGTCTGGCTCTGGCTAATGTAGCAAGGAAGAACTCTGTGGAAGCGATAAAGGATGCATTACGTGAAAAGGAACGAACGGGTTCATTAAGCAGAAGAGACATAGATAGAATGCTTAGCATGATAGACAACAATGATACGGATCAGTTCTGGTCTGTATTCCAAAATAATTTTGATCTTATACACAAGAATTTCTTCCGTAATCTACACAAAAAATATCCAAATCTAACTCCGTCTGATTTAAGGTTTTGTGCTCTTCTCCGTCTGAATCTCAATACGAAGGATATTGCCAGATTCACTAATCTTACAATACGTGGTGTAGAAGGTGCAAGGTATCGTCTACGCAAAAAAATGGATATTGCGGCAGACAAGTCCCTAACAGATTTTCTAATTGAATTTGAGTAATTAGTGGCATTAGAAAAAACTTTTTCTGGTGGGGGAGTTAAAACGCAATCAAGTCCAAAACTCATTTTGTTGGGAATCGGTCATGGTTGCGCCACATTGCGGACAAGTCTTCCCATTCCATTTATAAATTCTGTCGCTTCCGCAATTCAGGCATAGACGTCCAGCCTCTGATTGGAATGATGGAGCTGCATCTCCTATAGCACCTCCCACAACAAGAGGTTGCAGGGTGTGACAGTCCGGACAAGACATGGTGACAATATGCTGTCCCATAAAGCCTACACCTTCGTAAATGTCAGCTTCATATCCGCACTTAATGCATTTGTATTTCTTCTTGATAGCCATTTGTTATAATTAATATGCTGATGCAGATGTAATTATTAACATACAAATATTATTCTGTCTAAGAATATAATTAAGATGTTGCGCATAGCTAATCTAATTATATAATCGGCATTTGAAGAGTTTATTTATCTTGATAAAAAGAAGATAAAGAAGCTCCGGAACATATATTCCAGAGCTTTTTTCTTTATTTTGCAGCCAATACTTCAACTTCTACGAGTGCACCCTTTGGCAGAGCTTTAACTGCAACGGCTGAGCGAGCAGGATAAGGCTCATTGAAGAATTGAGCGTAGATCTCGTTCATAGCAGCGAAGTCACCCATATCTGCCATGTAGACAGTTGTTTTTACAACATGGCCCAAATCAGTTCCGGCTTCCTTTAGAATGTTACTTGCATTCGTCAATGCCTGCTTTGTCTGTTCCTTTATACCACCTTCAACGAAGTCGCCTGTTGCTGGATCTATTGGAATCTGACCTGAAGCGAAGACAAAACCGTTAACCTCGATAGCCTGGCTATAAGGACCTATAGCTGCAGGCGCATTGTTTGTGTGAATAGCTTTCATAATTAATATTATACTTTTAGATTTGAATTATTCGTTATTGTTATTCCTTTTTCCTCAAGAGCCTTGCGAATTTCATCAATATGCTCCTGATTCTTTGTCTCCATCGTTACGCGTAATATACATGCGTTCACCTTATTACGGTTTCCTGTTCTGTCATGATGTACACTTGTGATGTTTGCACCATTGTTTGCTATAACTGTACAAACCTCTACTAATTTACCAGGTTGGTCATCAAGTTGCATATCAAGAGTACACAGACGACCGCTTTTGGCGAGACCTCTGTTGATAACTCTGTTGAGAATTGTAACGTCGATGTTTCCTCCGCTCACAATACAAACGGTCTTTTTACCCTTAACAGGAACCTTATTGAACATGACTGCGGCAACACTTGCGGCACCAGCACCCTCAGCAACCATCTTCTCTGATTCAATTAGTTTCAATATTGCTGCACAAATCTCGTCTTCGCTGACAGTAACAATTTCATCAACATATTTTGAACAAGTTTCAAAAGTAAGTTCGCCAGGTTCTTTTACTGCAATACCATCAGCAACAGTAGATACAGACGAGAGACATTCTCTTTTTTTGTCGCAGAGACTTTTCTGCATGCTTGGTGCACCTTCTGCCTGAACACCATAAACCTTAATCTTTGGGTTGAGGCTCTTTATGGCAAATGCCACTCCTGAGATAAGTCCTCCACCACCAACAGGAACAACAACGGCATCAAGGCTAGGTAACTGTTCCATGAGTTCAAGTCCGATAGTGCCCTGACCGGCGATTACATTCTCATCATCAAAAGGATGTACGAAAGTATAACCTTTTTCGTCGTGTAGCTGCAGTGCCTTTTGATATGCGTCATCATAAACTCCTGGTACAAGACAAACGTCTGCACCTAGCCGTCGTGTAGCTTCTACCTTACTTATAGGAGCTCCTTCTGGCAGGCAGATAAGACTTTTCACTCCCATAGCCGTAGCACCAAGTGCCACACCCTGAGCATGGTTTCCAGCAGAACAGGCAACAACGCCCTTCGCCTTTTCCTCTTCAGACAGCTGTGAAATCTTGTAATAAGCTCCACGAATTTTAAACGAGCCTGTCTTTTGCAGGCATTCCGGTTTGAGATAAACATCTACATCCGGGTTAATCTTTTTGGTATGCACTAATTCTGTCTTGCGAATTACATTGTTCAAGACATAGCGTGCTTTATAAAAATTGTCTAACTGCAGCATCTTTTTCATCGTTTTATGTTAGCAATACTCATTGCAAAGTTACAATGATTTTTTTGTATATCGCTAAAACGAATCAGTTTATTTTCCCAAAAAACGTGTGTTTAAATAATTATTAAAAGTATCCCTATATAAATCACCTATTGGTAGATACGCATCTTTGTCAATAATGACACGATTCTTGTTTACTTCAATAATTTTATCTAGGTTTATAATATATGAACGATGAATGCGCATAAAGTTTGCTGGCAGGCGTTCTTCAAGCTTTTTCATACTTAGCAAAACGATAAGTGGCTTAGGCTGAGAGATTAGATGTATCTTCATATATTCACTCATGCCCTCAACATATACTATATCGGCGATGTCAACTTTGACTATTCTGTGCTCTGTCTTAAAGAATAGGGTAGAGGCATCTTCTGATCCATCAGATACACTTTGAACTGAAGACGGATCGCTGCCGTTAATCTGTTCATAAACGCGCTTAACTTTATTCGCCGCACGTTGGAACTCGTCAAGTCCAAATGGTTTCAGTAGATAGTCAACTGCGTCAACCTTATACCCTTCTACGGCATATTCACTGTAAGCTGTCGTGAAGACTATTATTGGAGGAGATGCAAGACTCTTCACGAAGTCCATACCATTGATGTCTGGCATGTTGATGTCACAGAATATAGCATCTACAACTTCGTTCTCCATGATCTGTTTCGCCTCAATCGCTCCTTGGCATTGACCGACAATAGACAGAAACGGAATCTTGCTGATATATGTAACGAGTTGCTGCAATGCAAGTGGCTCGTCGTCAATAGCTATACATTTAATCATATATTTTGAGTTGTTTGTTTATATACTGTTATGCGATAGGCAAGTCCAACTTCACATTGTATGTATCGGTGTCGTCATCAATATCCAATGTAAATTTGTCGCCATAGATAAGTTCCAACCTTCGTTTTACGTTGGCTAGTCCTACGCCACCCTGTTTAGGTAATCCTGTTTCTTCCTTCTCGGCATTGTCTTCTGGCTTTTTGCTATTGCTGCAAATAAAGTATAGGCGTTTGTCGATGAAACTTATGTTGATAATTATAAAACTGTCTTGTTTATAACTTACACCATGTTTGAAAGCATTTTCTATGAATGTGATCAACATCAGTGGAGGTATTTCGCTGTCGTTTATTGGCTCCTGTATGTTAAGTGAAATCTTTACCTTGTCGGTGTATCTGAGTTTCATTAACGTAATATAGTTTTTAATAAACTGTATCTCACGCACGATAGGGATAAGCGGTTTATTACCTTCATACAGTATGTAGCGCATCATCTTCGACAGTTCAACAATAGTAGTCTTTGCTTTCTCTGGATCTATGTCTACAAGTGCATGAATGTTGTTAAGCGTGTTCATAAAGAAATGCGGGTTTATCTGATATTTCAGGTATTCCAGTTGTTGCTGAAGGTTTTGTTTCTCCAGTTGCTGCATTTCTTTGGAGTCTTTGTCATTCTTGAAATACAGTTTCACTCCAAGGTTCATACCGATGATTAATACCAGTATGACTGATGACACTATATTCTTTTCTCCAATAAACATAGGCATATCTGGACGTCTGTCTTTCATATCCGGTCGCATGTTTATTTTTTCAGGTCCGTTATCAGCTCTGTTAAATTCATGTGGTGGTTTTTCAACTTTATATCCATGCATCTGCAAGTCTCTTGTCATGAATTCTATTCTGTGCATTTCCATTTTCTTTCTGAAATTTCTTGGTCTCAGTGAACATTGGAAGATGATAAAAATCGTGATGAGGCATATTGTGGTGAGAAAATAAATGAGTTTGTTTTTCTTGTATATCAACAATGGCGCCAAGATGAAATTGTGTATAAGGAATATTATAAGGTATGCAGTATACAAATTCCATATATGAAAAATTTCCGACCAGTCCATAGTCATGGCTGAGTTATTTTGCACCCGCATATACATACTTGATGCGGGAGCGATAAATAATATCAACCATAAAGCTAGATATATTAGATTTTCCTTGTAAGTGGATAACTTCATTTTCATTGTTTTTATAACGTAATGTTTATTTAAAAATTGCATGTTCTTTTGTGCTTATTAGCAATTGCTTTCTGCAAATATAAACATATATAGTATTCTTTTAAAAATAAAATCAGCCAACACCGCATTTTTTTCAGCAAATGGGAACACAAAAAGAGGTGCATCACTTATTGTAGTGATGCACCTCAGATGTTGAATTATATAACTGTCCTATTTAATAGTCTGTGTTTTGTGGATCAAAGTTTGTCCAGCCTGATGTCCAAGTATCACCAGCGTTCAGTGCACCGAGGTATGATACTTGAGTAAACCAAGAGCCTATGCCTGTGAATGATGCCCCACTAAGTACAGGACTTTTTGCTTGTGGAATATAACTATTGTTTAATAATAGATCAGTCCATTTGTCAAAATACTTGTTCCCGTTTTGTGCAAGGAAGAATGTGCTAGAGAATGACTTTTTGCTGCTATCCATGATAGGCTTTGAGTCTGCATCATATCCTGTAACTAATACATCGTCATAAATCTTGTTGGCATCTGTTCCTACAGCATCCATTCCTGCAAAGTAGATGTTTTGAAGTTTCATGTTTCCTGCTGTAGCTGCACCTTGTGTATCACCCTTCTGGTTATCAAGAATTAATCCAATAGGCCAACCGATTGCTATAGAATTTATGCAGTTCAGTCTAGAGTTGCGTCTTAGATGCATTGCTGCCTGAAATTTTCCAAGTGCAGAACCATTGTTAGGATTATAACTTCCGCCGGTGATATAATCAGGAGTATTGACAAAGTTGTTGTCTAGCTTCGGACCTACAAATGTTATGTTAGAGAATGTTGCAGTAGTGTATGGACTAACAGCTGAACCGTCTGCACAGTTGTCGCTTTCAAATCCGTTGCTCTGTGATGTATCTGCAATCTTTGAGTCACGGATGGCGAGACCAAACTGAACGTTACCAGAAAATCCATTGTCGGTATCAAAATCATCATCCCAACCTTTGTATGCAATAAGATATTTGCAGTTTACGTTTCCGCCAAACCATTCAAAAGAGTCGTCATTGCTATAGCTTACCTGCACATGGTCTATTTGTGTGCCATTTCCTACAGAACCGAAAGTAAGACCATTAATCTCCTTATCCTTCTGGAATGGGTAACCAGCAAACTCAATACGAACATAACTCAGGATTCCTGAATTGTCGGTATCGTCATTACCGCCATGCTTAGTACGTGGACCGCCTTCAATCTGCATTTCATTCTGATTATTTTTGGCTTTTCCGCAAAGTATAATACCTCCCCAGTCACCAGGTTTTCTGCTACCCTTAGCTTGTTCTGAGGTAAATATTATCGGTGCATCTGCTGTACCCTTGGCTATAAGTTTTCCGCCACGTTCTACTATTAGCGCAGCCTTTGAATCCTTGTCACCTTTTATTATTGTTCCAGGTTCGATTGTAAGTTGTGCCCCATTGCCAATATATACCCATCCATTAAGCACATAAGTGCCTTTCTTTAAAGTCTGTTTGCCAGTAAAAACGAATTCCTGATCTCCGTTTCCAATTTCAATTCCATTCGCATCTTCCTTTCCCTTGCTGAACAGAATGTGGTCGCAAGCTTTCAAACCTCCGTCTGTAGTCCAGACGTATGATGTTGTGCCTGTACCGTTTCCAGTGTTTGTCCCATTGTCTGTTACATTGTCGTTACTGCTGCTGCATGCTGTCATTGAAACAGCCATTGCAAGGATGCCAATGCATCCTAAGATTTTCATACTTTTCATCTTAATGTTTTTTGTGATTAAAACTTATATATAGCTGTTAAGCCTATATTTCGTCCTGGTTTATATTTTCTTGTAACTTCTTCTATCGTTTTTTTATTGCCGTTTGGATATGTCACGTCGGCAAACTGTTTGTATGTTACATTTTCGTTGAGAATATCCCTGAAACTCAGTTTAAGTTCAATATGACTTCCTATGCGCTTTGTAGCTGTGAAGTCAATTGTATTTCTTGGCATTTCGTAGCTATCAGGTATTCTTGCGTTGTCTTCGCTTCCTGCAGAACCTTCGCTTCTGCCTACACCGATTATTCTTTTTCCTATGCGGTTGTAGAGTAATGCCATGTCAAAACCGTGACGATGGTTGCTGTAAAAAAGTCCGGTATTTATAAGGTAAGGAGATTGACCTTGCATGGGTCTATTTTCCTCTTTCGACCCTTTCTCGAAGTTTACTCTACTCTTTATTAATGAACCGTTGAACGACCAACTGAAATTAGGCAGACCTATGAATGAGAGATCTTTGCGAATGTCAAGTTCAATACCATAGTTGTTGGCAGAAAGAGCATTCTTAAAAGAATAGATAAGGTCTGTTCCACCAGCCACAGTGTATGTCCATTCTATAGGCGAATCGAAATGCTTGTAGAATAATGCTAGTGTGATCATTTCTCCGCGTGACGGATATAATTCATATCTCAAATCAAGATTATCTACATGGCAGTTTTTAAGCTCAGTGTTTCCCTGTATGCTTGATGCCAAGTCGAAATCATAGTAAACCGATGAAGACACTTCGCGGAATTCTGGTCTGTTTATGCTTCGTCCGTAACTTAGTCTTAGTTGTTGACTGTCATCTATCTTGTAGGTAGAGTTTACAGAAGGGAAGAGGTCACTGTTACGGTAGAATCTGCTTGAATGGCTTTCTTCTGTGTCCTTCGTGTTTGAAATAAGCTCCATCTGATTATATTCATAGCGGACACCGGCATTGATATCCAGTTTGCCAAAGGGAAGTGAAGCAGCTAGGTATCCTGCGGCGAGAGAGTTGTGTCCGCTGTAGTTATTGCGCATTCTTACTAGCTCAAGCAAGTTGAGTTTATTGTCACCATAATTGCTGCCGTCGCTCAAGAGTGTAGGAATGTCCATGTGTCTGAAGTTAGTCGGCAGAGTATTATTGTCGGCATTCCAGTTGTATATGAATTCATGTGTGGTATATTTTCTGGTACGATATTCACCATAAGCACCAAACTTTAATACGGGTTGCCATGAATTAAATTTAAATTTATGTGCGTCGTTGATGCTTGCCGATAATATATGTTCGTCAAGGCGTGTCCATTCTCGTGAAATGTCGTTACCTGTTGACAATGCATATACACCACTTTCCAAAGCATCATCTGTTAAATATCTACGGCGGTCAGGAAGATTACGGTTAGCATACGCATAGCCAATGCTCCAGTCAAGTGCATCGCTGCTAAAGGTATGCTTACCCGTAAACTGACCGTTGTATGTTGTTCGGCTTCTGTAGTAATATTCTGCAGAACGTTCCAAATTGGCTTGTGCGCTTACGCCATCACGCCATGTATATCTGGAGTTACCGATTTGATTGAAAATGTTTTTAAACTGATATTTGTTGTTACCTCCTGCACTAAGAAAGGTAATGTTGAGCATTGCGCCAAGTCTTACATTGGTGGAATATTGATTGTCGGTTGACTTGCGAAGATAATTGCTTCTGTCGTTAGCTACATCATACACACCAAAGAGATTATTTTCCATATTCTCGTGGGTCTGTTGCTCACTGCTATAGTTTGCTGCTGCAATGAGTCCAACCTTATTTCCACGTATGTTCCATTTATGGTTGTATCCCATTGCGAGTTTCATATCACCAATAGGAGTAGAGCGCTTTACATTCCAGTTATTATTCATCTTATTCATAGAGCGCATTCCATTGTCAAACCCCAAAAAGTCTGTTGCTGAATGTTTAGCTGAATAGAAATTTCTGAAAGCTGAGCTACTGTTCCAATTACCTCCTACTGATATGTTGAAAGAGTTCTCCTCTGGAATTTCCTTTGTGTTTACAAGAATAAATCCTCCTGTGTAATCAGCTGGATAATCCGAAGAAGGTGTTTTTATAATAGTAAGGTTATCAATTTGTGAACTTGGAATTATATCGAAAGAGAAAGCTCTTGCGTCAGCTTCACTGCTAGGAACAGCTCCTCCATTAATCCATACGTTGTTGTATCTTTGCGAGAGCCCTCTCACCATGACAAACTTGTCTTCGATGAGGCTTACTCCTGGCACGCGTCGTATTACCTCTCCCGCATTTGAATCTTGTGTTCTCTGTATTTCTTGTGCCGATATGTTGCTCACTATGACGGAACTGTTTTTGGCTAGTTGTACCATTGCCACCTCTGTATTTTTACGCTCAACCGCTGTAATGGTAACTTCGCCCAGTTGTTGCTCGTCTTCTTTTAAAGCCACACTTATCGTGTTATCCTGCTCATTTGAAGAAGATTGCACGCCGTCAATTTTTCTAGTCTGATACGATATATACTTTATAATAAGATTGTATGCTCCGTCGTTTTTCAGTCCTGATAAACTGAATTTTCCGCTTGCGTCAGTTACCGCTGCAATGTCACAACCCTCTACTTGGACAGTTGCTCCGATAAGTGGCTCTCCCGTTTTTTTGTCAACAACGTTTCCGTTAATGCGCTGTGCAAATCCGAAATTTGTAATCATCATTAGTAGCAGTGCTACTGTTTCCCTTTTAAATCTTTTCATGTTAATCTTTAGTTTGTCTTTTTTTAGACATTGCAAAGATAGATGGGAAATGTTTCAATAACATTGCCTTGAAGTTATTAAATCCTTACATTGTGATTACATGTATGAAATGAATAATGCAAATGTGTTAAGTATGTGCTTATATATAATATATAAGGTGAAAAGTTATGCCAGAAGGATGATATAGATGAAACAATTATCAAAATCGCATGTTATATTTGTCCTTCTGATCTTGTGTGCGATTACAATGTTAAAATCGAAAAATAATGAAGAAATTAGTTGGAACGTATTTCTTTATTTCATATATTTGAATCGTAATCAAATAGGAACCAATCCGTTAGAGGATGGTCAACCTAATTTCTTTTAGTCATACAATATGACTATCTGATTTTAATAATCAGAACAAGAACAATGGGGCGGGGAATGATAAAATTTTCTCCGCCTTTCTTTGTGCCTTTTATTGTAGTAAAGATAAGATTTTAGATTATTATATTCATAAAAACTTAATATGTTACACTACGAAAAGTATATGTAATATGTCATTAATCATATTATAATTTATTATATTACTTTTGTAAAGTCAAAATGCAGCGTGTCGAATTTAAATAATGTATGACTGCATAAATAATAATCTATTATTTGTTATGAGAAATAAAACCTTAAAGACTATATTATATATAATCTTGTTATTCTCTTCAATAACAGTCTCTGCTTGGGAAGGGATGGCGATGCCGCAACTGCATGTAGAAGGCAGGTATTTCAAAGACTCTAATGGAAACATAGTAAACCTTCATGGCTTTGCCCAGACTTATAGTCCGTGGTTTAATGAGCGTGGAACCAAATGGAATAACTATGATGTCAACGCATGCTTAACTTATAACCAAGGATTAATAAACGATATATTAAATGCTGGGTGGAAGGTAAACTTCTTGCGTTTACACATGGACCCTTATTGGTCAAATACTCCTGGTATTAGGACAACCGGGGAGAATGATATCTCGGCTTTTGATTACGATCGTTTCACAAAATACTTTCAAAGTGTTTTTGTGCCAATGGCTAAATATGCAATCAGTCACGGACTTTATGTTATTATGCGTCCACCTGGTGTATGCCCAGAGTCTATAGCTGTGGGTGATGCATATCAACAGTATCTTATCAAGGTTTGGAATTATGTTTCTGCCGATTCATATATCAAGAATAATCCAAATATCATGTTTGAGCTTGCCAATGAACCAGTACGTATCTGGTCTGATGGTAAGCAGGCAGGTTTCAAGGAGTTGAGTGAATATTTCCAAACGATAACCAATACCATTCGTGCTAATTGTAATAATATTGTATTGGTGCCAGGATTGAGCTATCAAGCAAACTACGAAGGTTTTGCCGACTATCCGATAAAGGGCGAAAATGTCGGCTATGCTGTGCATTGCTATCCTGGATGGTATAATAGTGGATCAGAAAATACACCTAATGTAAACTATCAATTGTTTAATGATGGTTGGAACAAACAGATAAAACCAATTTCAGATTTGGCGCCTATAGTTGTTACGGAAATGGACTGGGCACCAGAAAAGTATAATTCCTCATTTGGTAAAGGTGTTACAGGAACTGCTGGTGGAACAGGTTTTGGTGCAAACTTTAAGAAGATAACAGACGATTGTGGAAATGTAAGTTGGCTGATATTCACAACTCCAGAACTTCTAGCACAGTTCAAGGATGAACAAGGAAATGGTGATACTTTCCTAACTGATAATGAAGCATGTCCTTGGCCTGCTTATCATTGGTATCAGGATTATGCAAATAAACAATACCCACATACTGATTTTACATTTAAATCATGTTCTGATAATGGAGACGGAACATTCACTAACCCTGTTATTCAGGCTGATTTTCCAGACCCGGATGTTCAGAAGGTTGGTGATACATATTACATGGTGACCACCACAATGCATAATTTTCCGGGTTGTACCCTGCTTAAATCAAAAGATTTAGTGAATTGGGAATATTGCTGTAATCCTCTTGAAAAGATGTCGGTTAATGCAGAATACAATCTTGAAGATGGTAAAAATATTTATTCCAAAGGTGCATGGGCTAATAGCTTGATGTACAAGAATGGCAAATTCTATATACTCTTCAATGCTTTTGGCAATGGTGATGATGCAGGAGGTTATCTATTGTCGGCTACAAATGCAGAGGGTCCTTGGACAATGACACGTCTTTCACGTGGATATTATGATCCAGGACTTATGACAGATGAGGACGGTACGACTTACGTGGTATGTGGAAACGGAAACCTAAAGGTTATTCAGTTGGATGATAACTTTGCCCCTGTGAAGGAAGCTGATGTTGACGGAGGCTTTGATGGACTTGAAGGAAGCCATTTCTTCAAGAAAGATGGGTATTATTATATCTATTCTACTTGTTGTGCATGGCCTGCGACACAGTGGTGCTTCCGATCAAAAAACGTTTTTGGTCCTTACGAAAAGAAAGAAGTCTTTAATAGTGACGACATTCATCAGGGAGCGATGATACAGACTCAAAGCGGTGAATGGTGGACAATGTTAATGAAGGATTGCGGAGCTTTTGGTAGAATGCCTTATCTGCTGCCTGTGACTTGGAATGATAACTGGCCAGTTATTGGTAATAATGGCGTAGATGCAGGAACATACACTAAACCGAATGTTGGTGTGAACTATGACAGAAAGTATATGCCGACAAATGATAATTTCAAAAATTATCTTTTGGGAAGCCAATGGCAATGGAATCATAATCCAGACAAGGCAAAATGGTCTCTGCTTGAAAATCCGGGGAGGTTACGTCTTTACACAGCATCTGTAACAGATTCGTTGCAGAAGTCTCGTAATATGCTTACACAGCGTATCTTTGGATATAGGGACAATACTAAACCATCTTATG
Source organism: Prevotella herbatica (assembly GCF_017347605.1). Taxonomy (NCBI): domain Bacteria; kingdom Pseudomonadati; phylum Bacteroidota; class Bacteroidia; order Bacteroidales; family Prevotellaceae; genus Prevotella; species Prevotella herbatica. Next base: position 948,391 of record NZ_AP024484.1, on the reverse strand, counting down.
GTACTATACGAATGAACATAAGCAAAATGTATGACGGGGATATGGCTGGAATTGCTGTATTCCAGAATCCTTATGCTTATATTGCAATAAACAAGCAGGGCAGCAATTTTAATCTTGTACAGAGTAATACAGCAGATAAAAAGGTTTATTCAAATGTGATAGCATGTGATTCTGTGATATATCTGCGTGCTGTTGCCGACATCGCTACATCCAAGGCTACATTCTATTATAGTCTTGATAACGTTACATATACTAAGTTTGGACAGGACTTGGACATGAAGTATAATTTATCAGTATTTGTAGGAAATCGTTTCGGTATATTCAACTACGCTACAAAGGAACTTGGAGGACATGTAGACGTGGACTGGTTTTCAACAGAAAAGGACTTTTCGGAAGATACATTCTACGACAAGTCCTCTGTGGCACATTCAGAAAGCTATCTTACTGCAGTTTCTATATCAGCAGACAAACCTTCTTATTCCTTGCTTACAAATTCAGCGAAATCGTTTGTTCTTACTGCTACATATAAAGACGGACATACAGAAGATATAACTTCGAGTGCTAATTATAAGGTCTCAAACGATAAGGTCGTTGGTGTCAAGAATGCGAGATTAACATCTTACAATGAAGGCAATGCTGTAGTGACAGCAAGTTACAATGATGCACTTGGTAATACCGTTTCTACAAATATTAATATATTTGTAAATACATTCCCTCTTACAGCTGCTGGTATTAATCCTTCCATTTATGCAAGTGGTGCGTTTGATGAATCTACACATACATTGGTTACGGGGCAATATGGTTTTGGAGGTTGGGAATATACTAATGGAGTAGACTTCTCTAGTTATAAGTACATAGTAATAGAACTAAATAAAGCGCAAAGTAACGGTGCTTCTTTTCGACTCTTTGATGAAAATAGCTATTGGAGCAGTCCTTCAATGACGGATATAGGTAGCAGCACCACTGTAAGAATAGAACTAGCAAAGTTAGTGAAAAATAAAACTACAACTCCCTTAGACCTGTCACATATCTATATAGCTGGCTTTTGGTCTTTGGGTGGCGGTGATATCTCTATAAAGAATATTTTCTTCAGTAACGACGGCGATACTCCTGTCACAGGTATCCAGCAGATTGAAGAAACTGACAAGTTTGTTGATGTGTATAATCTTTCAGGTATGCTTCTTTATTCAAAGTTAAAGATGGCTGATGTTTTTAAAAAACTATCCAAAGGAGTATATATAATTAGCGGCAAATGCGTGGCTATAAAATAATATTTAATGTAATAGTAAGAATTAAAATTTTGAAAAACCATTTATTTTTTATAAATTTGCATACAATTCTAAAGTTATTGTATAGTTATAAAATTGCGAATATGAATGCTAAAACAATAATTCCATTGCTGTTTTCAATGATGTCTCTGAATACCTATTCAGCAGACTTGAATTTATGGTATAACAGACCAGCAGCTATTTGGCAGGAAGCTTTACCTGTTGGTAACGGACGTATGGGTGCCATGATTTATGGGGGTGTTAATCATGAGCGAATTCAGCTTAATGAAAACACAGTGTGGGGAGGTTCTCCTTATAATAATTACAGGGCAATAAATCCTGATACCCTAACAAAAATACGTAATCTCATTTTTACTGGGGACACACGTAGTGCCGAGCAAATGATTAACATGTATTTTATGACGGGACAGCACGGTATGCCGTATGAGACGGTGGGAAGTCTGCTGATTGATGCTCCATTTATTGACAAGCCAACTTCATATCGACGTGAGCTGGACCTTAGCAGAGCTGTTGCTACTACAAAATTTGATATTGATGGAGTAACATATAAACGAGAAGTCATATCTTCTTTTACCGATAACGTTGTTATAATTCACATTTCTGCAAGTAAACCGCATTCTATATCTTTTAATGCAAGTTTTGATTCTCCGCTTCCACATACTGTTGGTTTAGAAGAAGGACGACTGGTTCTGAAAGGCAAGTGTCTGTCACATGAAGGCGTAGAAGGAAAAATACGTATGCAGACTGTTTTGGATGTGAAGAATGAAGGCGGAAAAACGGAATTAACAAGTTCAAGACTTATTGTATCAAATGCTACAGATGTAGTTCTTTATTTGTCTTCCGCAACGAATTTCGTGAACTATCATGATATTAGCGGTAATGAAACAGAAAAATCGGTAGCATTGCTTGAGAATGCAATGAAAAAGAATTTCTCCACGGCTATAGTAAATCACGTTGACTACTATAAAAAACAATTTGGCAGAGTATCGTTGGATCTACCGTGTACTGCTGATATAAATAAGCCAACAGATAGGAGACTTGCTGATTTCAATAAAGATAATGATCCTTCATTTGTCTCTTTGGTATTTCAATATGGCAGATACCTTTTGATTTCTTCTTCTCAGCCTGGTGGTCAAGCGGCTAACTTACAAGGTCTTTGGAATGATAACCTTAATGCTCCTTGGGATGGGAAATACACTATCAACATAAATACAGAAATGAATTATTGGCCAGCACAGACCACTAATCTTTCAGAAACGGAATTTCCTTTAATTCAGTTGGTAAAGGATATTAGCGTTACTGGTAGGAAAACTGCTGCTGAAATGTATGGTGCAAAGGGCTATGTCGCTCATCACAATACAGACATCTGGCGTTCTACAGGAATGGTTGATGGTGCTACTTGGGGAATGTGGCCAAATGGTGCAGGATGGTTGAGTACCCATCTTTGGCAACGCTATCTTTTCAATGGTGATAAAGGATATCTAGAAAATGTTTATCCTCAACTGAAAGGTGCTGCTGATTTCTATTTAACAGCAATGGTTAAGCATCCTAAGTATGGTTGGATGGTTACTTGTCCTAGTATATCTCCAGAACATGGACCACATGGAGCTTCATCTGTAGTTGCAGGCTGTACTATGGATAATCAGATAGCTTTCGATGTATTAAGTAATGCTTTGCAGGCTTCAGAGATTTTAAAAGAACCACAGGAATATATTGACAGTCTTAAAGATAGATTAACGCTGCTTGCCCCTATGCAGGTAGGGCGATATGGCCAGTTGCAAGAATGGTTGGAGGATGAAGATGATCCACATGATAATCATCGTCATGTATCTCATGCATACGGACTTTTCCCAAGCAGTCAGATTTCGGCAACCCGCACTCCGCAACTCTTCGAGGCTGTTAAGAATACACTTTTACAAAGAGGTGATGAAGCAACAGGCTGGAGTATAGGTTGGAAAATAAATCTATGGGCTAGACTCCTCGATGGAAATCACGCCTATAAACTTATAAGATGTCTTCTAGATATCTTGCCTTCTGACAATGTGGCAAGGGAATACCCTCATGGTAGAATGTATCCTAATCTGTTTGATGCACATCCTCCATTCCAGATAGATGGTAACTTTGGTTTTACAGCAGGTATTGCTGAAATGCTTTTGCAGAGTCATGATGGAGCAGTACATGTATTACCAGCTTTGCCAGACGAATGGCATTCTGGTAATGTTAAAGGACTTAAAGCAAGGGGTGGATTTGAAGTAGCTATGCAATGGAAGGATAATAAGGTTAAAAAAATAGAGGTAAAGTCAACGATAGGTGGTAATCTTCGTCTGCGTTCGTATGTTCCATTGACTGGAAAGGATTTGAAAGTTGCGAAGGGTGTCAATCCCAACCATTTATATGATATCGTATCAGGCAAAAAGCCAATCGTGTCATCAGAGGCAAAGCTTAAACAGCCTCAATTAATGAAAACGTATGAATATGATATAATGACTAAAGCTGGGAAAGAATATAAAGTATACGCAAAATAAAAAGTTCTATTTTAAATGAATATTGTAGCGTATATAAGTAAGAACTTCGGTTGATTTTCTGATGGTTTAGGATATTATCAAATTCACTCGTTGGACAAACTTTCTGTAGTATTATTACTTTGTTATTAGTTAGTGAAAAAGGGATTACATCGTTCTGAGAATCAGTATACGATGTAATCCCTTTTTTGTTTAGACTAATACTTTGAATGACTGTTATAGCCATTGTCCATATTTCCTTATAAAGAATCTTTTCACTACTTGTGTGAGAACTCCGTAAGATAGCAATATTGCCATTAAATATGGATAATACATTATAGGCAATGGAGTCATTTTAAGAGCCGTTCCAACCGCTGTGTAAGGAATTGTAAGTCCTATCACTGCTATAACTAATGTCATAAATACTACTGGTGATGCAGCACAGCTTTGTATGAAAGGTATTTTACCAGTACGTATGATATGAATCACGAGTACTTGTGATAGCAAACCTTCAACAAACCATCCTGTTTGGAACAGACTTTGAGATGCTGGTGCACATGCTGAAAAGAGGAAGTACATCAACGCAAATGTAATATAATCAAAGATAGAACTTACTGGTCCCATATAAAACATGAATCGTGATATACCTTTGGTATGCCATACTTTAGGACTCTTTATGAAGTCTTCGTCCATATTGTCCCAAGGTATTGCAGTCTGTGATATATCATATAACATGTTTTGTGATAATATCTGGATAGGAAGCATCGGTAAGAATGGTAAGAGGATACTTGCTCCTAGCATACTTAGCATGTTACCGAAATTACTGCTGGTGGTCATCTTGATGTATTTTACAATATTACCGAATGTAATTCTTCCGTATTCTACACCTGTGCGTAATATATTGAGATCCTTTTCTAATAGAATAATGTCTGCACTTTCTTTAGCAATATCTACCGCAGTATCTACAGATATACCAACGTCGGCAGTTTTTAGTGCTGCGGCATCATTTATTCCATCTCCCATGAATCCTACGGTATGTCCCTCTTCCTGAAGCAGAGTTACAATCCTTGATTTTTGCATAGGACTTAGTTTTGCGAAAATAACAGTTTCTTCAAGTTTTTCTTTCAACTCGTTGTCATCCATCATTTCCAATTCGTTCCCAAGCATAATCTTGTCGAACTTAATGCCTACGTCATTGCAGATTTTCTTAGTTACGATTTCATTATCACCTGTAAGTACTTTTACGTTTACTCCCAATTGCTGAAGAGAAGAAAGTGCTGTCTGTGCTGAAGGTTTAGCAGGATCAAGAAAGCCTACGAAGCCTGCCATAATCATATCTTTTTCATCTTCTGCAGAATATGTAGGTTCTCTATTATCAAATGTCTTTACTGCAACGATCAGTATTCTTAGTCCGTCCTCATTTAATTCTTTAGACATTTTTTTAATGTGCTCTCTTGTCTTTTCATCCATTGGAAAAATTTCGTCGGTATCAATCTGCAATTGTCTGTCTTCTCCAGGATCATAAGCTCGTGAACATAGTTGCAGCATTTCTTCTACTGCACCTTTGCATATTAGTAGATGACTACCGTCAGAACGCTTAAGAATAACTGACATGCGTCGGCGTTGGAAATCAAAAGGAATCTCGTCTATTTTTTTATAGGCTTCGTCTGCTTTTAGTGAGTCATGCAATTCAACATGGTCAAGAATGGCTACATCTAACAGACTTTTTAATCCTGTCTGATGATAACTGTTCAGATAAGTCCACTTTAATACTTCTTCGTCTGATTCTCCATATATGTTAAGATGGCGCTCTAATACAACCTTGTCTAGTGTAAGGGTACCAGTCTTGTCTGTACACAAAGTATCCATTGCTCCGATGTTCTGTATTGCATTAAGGCGCTTTATAATTACTTTATTCTTACTCATGTTAACAGCTCCTTTTGCAAGGTTTGCTGTGACAATCATAGGAAGCATCTCTGGAGTGAGACCGACAGCTATTGCTACAGCAAATAGCATAGCATCTATCCAATTGTCCTTAGCGATACCATTTATAATAAATACAACGGGAACCATAACAGCCATAAATGAAATCAGCAGATAGCTTACGCGTTTCAGCCCTTTGTCAAAGCTTGTTTCCTGTCTTTTGCCAGTAACAGTCTTACTGATAGATCCAAAATAAGTATGTTCACCAGTTGTCACAACGACCGCTGTTGCGGTGCCGCTTATGACATTTGTGCCCATGAAGCATATATTCTGCAAATCTATAATAGGACATTTATTAGCATCCTTTGTTTTATAGCATGTAGCATTCTTCTCAATAGGTAATGATTCTCCAGTAAGCGCAGATTGAATAACAAATAAGTCTTTTACATTTATAATCCTGCAATCTGCTGGTATCATATCTCCTGCAGAAAGGTGAATGATATCTCCAGGAACTATATCTTTTATGTCAACTTCATTCTTTTCGCCATTTCTTTCAACAGTAGCGGTAGTCTCAACCATGTCTTTCAACTTCTCTGCTGCTTTATTACTTCTGTATTCCTGAATAAATCTTAGGGCTACACTTACAGTTACCATAATACAAACCATGACGACAGTAGAATAGTCTCTGTCGGAAATCTTTGGCAACCAGATATCTATTATAGCTGATATTATAGCAATAAAAATAAGTATTCCGATAAAAGGGTTGATGAATGCGCTGATAAGTTGTTTTATCCATGAAACCTTACCTTCTTGTCTTACCTCGTTATATCCATATGTTTCAAGGCGGTCTTTTACTTGCGAATCATCTAATCCGTTTCTTGTTGTTGCTGTTTGATCATACAATTCGTTTTCATTGCAGCAACTTGCTTTCCTTAAAATTTCTGCTTGGTCTTTGAAACCATTAATTGGTCTCAGTTGAGGTCTTCTTTTAAATTTCATTATAATTACCTCCATGATTGTTATGACGTATATGGAGGTAATCAGGACGTATTATATCCTAATCAACCTTCATGACATCGGGTTTATTTTTAATATGACTATCGGATTTATCGTCCATAATGAACTATAATTTATAATTTGCCGCAAAAGTAATCTATTATATTCCAAAATCAGACTATCAGATGATAAAAAGAGTTGCTTATTAGAGATTTCTAATCTCAAATAAATAATATGTTGGTTCATTATGTCTCATCACTAATGTCTACTTAAAATGATTAACCTTTAGTGTAGCGCATTAATTAAATAGTTAGAGTCTGTATTTCTCAGTGAAGATTTGAATATTGCCCTTTTAGGGTGTATCCCCTGCATTTTTGGCGTTTTTTAGCTACGTAGCTACGGTAACTCTGGAAAAGCCCATAAACAGAGGGGTTGCCGAAACTTAGCTTGCAGGATTTAGCTACGGTAAGCTACGTTCTAGCTACGTCTATTTGTGTCATTTTAAGGATGAAAAGTATTTTATAAGTAAATCTGTCAAAGAACTGTTGGCTGCATCTGAAAATAGCACACATAGATTTAGCAAACAGGAGCAGATTTTTCTGTGCTTAAAAGTTCTGCTGGATTCCGCTGAATTCTTGGCAAAGGTACTGCAAAATTTGTGTCTATACAATGGATATTAGGTTAGACTGTTAGCCAAAGTTTTAATTACTGGGGAGTAACACATTGATAGCACACGTGCGTGCGTATGCGCACTCAGAGTTTTTCGTAAAAACAAGTGTCGAAGTGTCTATCTGTTGAGCATCAAATTGTTAGGACACTTTTTAAGTGACATTAAGTGTCGGTTGTTTGTCGGTAAAATATGGGTGATTTTTTTCCTCATATTGCATTGCGTTTTACGAAGAATCGCGATGCGTTTTGCGATGTTTTGCATTGCGTTTTACGTTATATTGCATTGCATTCTACGATGTTTTAGGAGCTAAAACATCGTAGAAACGTTTCCGTTTCTATATGGAATCAGTTGCGTTTCTATATAGAAACGCATGGAAAACTCAATGTTTTACCGTCATTTCACCGTCACTTTATGACGCCTGATTCGTCGATAAAATGTTGATATTCATTAAGTTGACACTTCGACACTTATATTTTTGCAAAACCCTAAGTGCGCGCGTGCCTGCACGTACATTATATAAGCAGAAATGGATAACGTAGCTAGAACGTAGCTTACCGTAGCTAAATATTGCAAGCTAAGTATCGGAAACCCCTCTGTTTATGGGTTTTTCCAGAGTTACCGTAGCTTCGTAGCTAAAAAATGCCAAAAATGCAGGGGATACACCCTAAAAGGGCAAAACTCAAATCTTCACTGAGAAATATAGACTCTAACTATTTAATTAATGCGCTACACTAAATGTTAATCATTTTAAGTGGACACTAGTGATTTCTGATATATTTTAAAACTAAGCTTTATAAAGATTAAATAAATTGTTGCTTTTAGTTTCTTGCTTACATCTTATTCTGTAAACGTGTTACTAGCGAATCATTAATTTGCCTGTTGTTTTTGTGTAAGAACGTTCTCTCGTACATTATATATATAAGTATTAGTGTAATGCCGCATCATTATAAAATGAGTAATATAGAGTTTTAATTGTCATAGAATTAAAGTGTGGTTTTCTTCGTGTAATATTTATGCTTGTAATCCGTCCAAAGTGTCACTTTGAATACTGTTAATGGAGCAACTTGATATAAATCAAGTCTTTAACTGTTTCAAATTGATAAATGCAAAAATAATTTACAATATAAATCGTAACTGTGTTGTGTTTGCTGTGTGCGTAAACAGCTTATTTTTCACTTGTAACTGTGCAAAAAGTAACTAAATAGTTAGTTTGTATGTGCTTTAAATAGGGCTATTTTACAAATTGAAAGTTTTTTGCCCTATTTTTGATAAGTTTCAAATTGAAAGTGGGTTGTTAAATTACGACTAATTTATAGCAGAAAAATATGTATAAAATAGTGTTAATAAAATATTGTGGTATCAGATTAATTATATATATTTGCATCAGAAAAAGAATAAAAACCTAAAAAGTATACAATTATGAGACGATTCCTTTTGATATCAGTAATGGCAATGTTGACCATCGTAAGTTATGGTCGCAAACATGTAGCCGAAAATGCAGTTGTTGTAGCTGACACTATTTATTATGCAGAAAACATGATGAATGTTGCTACAAGTGGACAAGCAAGCTATTATAGATTGCTAATGAAACAAGGTCAAGGACTTAATAAGAAAAATGTCTTCCAAGACTTCTATATGAATGGAACTTTGAGGGCAGAAGGTGCTTACAGTTTTATTGATCTTGGTAATGATACAAATACAGTACTCGACGGTGAGATTACTACTTATTATAAAAATGGTAAGGAAAAATGGCACGGAAAGTATGTAAACGGAAAGCGTGAAGGATATTTCACAATGCAGATGCGTCAGGGTGGTGTTGCAGTAGTTCAGTTCGTGAACGGTAAATCAGCTCATGATTACTTCACAATAACAAATGCTGATGGCACTATGGAGAAACGTCCTATCTCTGATTTGCAGTCTTTTATGTAAAAAAATGATTTCTCTCTTAATAAAAAGATAAATTACAAAAGTCTCTATTTAAACAATAAACAAGAAGAAAATGCCTGCTTCGTGAGAAGCGGGCATTTTCGTTTTATACTTTATACAGCGTTTTGATACTTATAGATAAGATAAATGACTAGAACTTCTGATCGGAATGATATGATTCTATTCTCTCACGTTGCTTTTATATCCGAGATTCATCTCCACTATTTTTTTCAGGTATCTATTTGTTGAAATATTCTGATGGCGTTTTACCAGTATATTGCTTAAAGTTACGGATAGCAGTTGATCTAGAACGGAAGCCTACATTGTAGAATATATCCTGATAGTTATATATCCGCTCATTTTTCACTCGATTAATAAAGTCTTCAATACGTAAAGAATTTATATATGCGTTGAAATTAGTATATCCTAGTTCTCTCAAAGCTTTTGAGAGTGTAGTTCTATTGGTGTATAGAGATGCTGCCATAGAGTTGAGTGATATATCTGGATTTCTGTAGTCTGATGTGCGTCTCATGTGTATAACCACTCTTTCACATAGCGAATTTGCTTTCTCTTCTGCTTCTTCAATGTATTCAGGCTCTTTGCTATATTCGTTAGTAGTTTCTGCTGAATTTGATTCTTGTTGCTTTATCAGTCTCTCAAATAATTCCATGTATGCTATATATATACTGCATCCTACACTAACATAATAATAGAGAGTTTTTATAATAAGGTGGTCTGATATAAGAATAATAATATACGCAATAGTATTTACGATGAAACAAATGGTATACTTCATCATCCATACTCTATCTGTATTATTGTAACGTCTAGTATATGGTACCATGAATATTAACACGACAGGAGTGAATACCAATACAACAAGAAAAATTCTAAACCAAACATCAATCCTTGTAAAATGGGGTAGCATTTCTAATAAAGAATGAAATGGTGGAAATGCAACTCCAAAGATCTTTAATACATTATAAATTAGCACTAAAAAAAGTAATGGACTATATAGTTTTATTATTCGCCAGGTATTTAGATATCCTGGTGATATCACTTCGATAGGATACATGATGTAAGATATCACCATGAATATCGCAAGCAGTAGCATTGGTGCAGAAATGACCAATTCGGGTACTTCTCCATTGCTTAAGGCATAAAACCTTGTAATGTAATTGGCCACAGAGAAAAGTACTATACAGGCAAGAATAATTCTAGATCTTTCGCCACTTTTTCTACGGGCGAATATGAGCAACGATGTAAGCAAGCATGCTATGGCTGCGGCAAATGTGGTGGCTAAATATAGACTTTTCATAATTTTATTTTGCAAATTTAATCAAAAAATGGATATATTAAGTAAATATCATCAAATTTTGTGGTAATGAGACATGCAAATTGTGATAATGAAACACCTGAATGTATTGTATTGATTAACTTTGCCACGTTGATTGTAGTCATGATCTGTATTTAAAATAATAACTCAAAGAAATAATAATTAAATTTAACTGACAATGAAAAAAGTAGCTTTTCTATTCTTATTATTCGCATTATTATTTGTGTCTTGTAGCTCAGATAATGATGATGTTGCAAAGGTAGTTAATCCTTTTGACCCAGCAAGCGAACTTGCTGATAGTGTTTTAAGAAACAAAATTGTTGTTATTAGTGATTTGCATCTAGGAAATGATCTTGCTTATTCTGAAAATGTGAAACATCTTAACCGTCTAAATCAATTCCTTAACGAAGTAAGAGCATCTAGTACAATAAAAGAATTGGTTATTGCAGGTGATATGTTTGATGAGTGGTATATCCCTTCACGTACTAATACTTATGAGAACAAAAGTCAGTCTGATTTTATTCTTAAAACTGTAGCATCAAATAAAGCTATATTTGATGTTCTTAATGGTATTATAAACGATAAAAAAATTAAGGTAACTTATATCCCTGGTAATCATGACATGGGATTTACTCCAGCTAGTATTGATTTAGCAATGCCCGGAGTGAATCAAGCTCGTGATAAAGATCACAATGAACTTGGAACTTATTATCCAGATAATTATCCGGAAATCGCAATAGAGCATGGACATCGATATGATTTTTTTAGCGGCTTAACTCCAAATGGGGCTGATCCAAACGCTAATGGGACAACTTTTGCACCAGGATATTTCTTTGCTCGTATTGCTGCTAACTCATTTGTAAATCCAATTGCAATAGAAAATAGGACAAGGGTACCAAATGTAGTATTAAACGATAAGAATGATCCAGAACAAGTTAGTAAATATGTATATTATAAATTGTGGAAGCAAGTTTTAGATAGTGTTATATATGTTAATGATAACTTTGATGACAAGATTATTACCACAAATGTAGATCATTTCACTAAGACTTATTCTATAAATGACGTTCTTCCTTATAATGATGCTGATGGTAAAATACAAATGAATATGTATAATGGGTTGTTTACTCAAGCAGCTTGGAATGCTCGTATGGTAGTAAATGGTGCACGTGTTGCGACACAAATTGATTCTGCAATTATTGGAAGTTTGAAAACTCAATATATTGATAATCAATCTGATGTTCAGTATTTTCACTGTCCAGGTAGACAGCGTGTTCGCGTTGTCGTATTTGGACACACTCATATACCAAAAATGACGGCTTACAAGAATACGATCGACTCCGCTTGTGTTTACGCAAATACAGGAACTTGGGAAGATAGAAAAACTCGTAATAAGAGTGATGTTATTGAACAGGACTCAATAAATATGAATTTTGTTGTTATTACTCCAAAGAAGACTAATCATAAAATATTAAATATTAAATTATATAAATATCTTTATGGTGCACATAGCGTATTAGATAGTAAGGATGTATATCTTTCGTCAAATCCAATTGATTATTAAGCCTAAAACCATTATAAACTTGGCAGTCGTGTATTTCTATTTAGTAGAAATGGCAACGTTGAACTATAATGTTAAGGAAATAAACAAGTAAATAAAATAATGGGTGAAAAGCAGTGAGTGTATGATATATTGTATATCTTCTCTCACTGCCCTTTTCATCTTAGTTGCTTATCCTTTTATAGGTTGATATCAAGTTCCACAGGGCAGTGATCGCTACCAAATATATCTGTATGTATTTTGGCATCTTCGATATTATCTTTTATACGTTCTGAAGTCAGAAAGTAGTCGATACGCCAGCCTGTATTATTTTCACGCGCATGGAAACGATAACTCCACCAACTGTAAGTTACTTGCTCAGGATACAAAGTACGGAACGAGTCAACGAATCCATTGTCTAGCAAGGTTGTCATCTTCTCTCTTTCCTCATCAGTGAATCCTGCATTTTTATGGTTAGTCTTTGGATTCTTGATATCTATTTCCTCGTGTGCTACATTCATATCACCACATACGATGACAGGTTTGTTTTTGTCAAGTTCATGAAGAAAAGCCTGAAAGTCCTCTTCCCATTTCATGCGATATTCCAGGCGTCGAAGTCCGTCCTGAGAATTTGGTGTATAAACAGTTACAATATAAAATTTATCATATTCAAGAGCTATAACACGGCCTTCATGGTCGTGCTCTTCGATCCCAATCCCGTATTTAATGCTCAATGGTTTATGCTTCGTAAATATAGCGGTTCCGCTATAGCCCTTTTTCTCGGCATAGTTCCAATAAGATTCATAACCCGGAAACTGCAGGTCAAGTTGTCCTTGCTGCATCTTTGTTTCCTGAAGACAGAAGAAGTCTGCGTTTAGAGCATTGAAATACTTTTCAAAATCCTTTCCAACACATGCACGCAAACCATTAACGTTCCAAGAGATAAATTTCATATTGTGACTGTTTTAATTAGTTTATTTGCTTCCGACAGCTTGGAAGACAGTGTTTACATCAATTTGATCGTCGCCAACTTTTACGCTCTTAATAACGAAATTGATGCTGCTCTTTTTATTGTAATATTGAATCTGTGGATAGATATATCCATAAGAACTATTAGCCATATAATCAGCGAAAGTTATTTGGCAAGCTTTTCCGTTGTAAGTGAAATTAAGAGTCTTGTTTGCAGGTGTTAACAGATAGAAATAATAATTCTGATTCCAATAAGTTGTAGATGCTTGCGCATATGTGTTAACAGCTCCTATAAGAGTTTGACTTCCAGCATTTGTAACAGCATCTTTGATTGCAGAGTTAGTAGCTACATAGTTCTGCAAGAAGCTAATCGGGAATGAAAAACTAGTCAATGTAGAGTCTGATGCTGATACCTTCCAGTCAACTTCTACAGAATCCTTTTTGGTGGTGTTATAGAAATAGAGATAACCTGAATAATCACCTGCAAGAGCCTGGAGAGTTTGTGTACGCTGTGCACCAGTCAGTGTGATGACATTGTTGTTGTTGTCGTTGTTGTCATCGCTTAGGCACGACGTAAAAGTTGTTGCTGCCAAAACAGAGCAGAACAAAATCAAGATTGCGTTTTTTAGATTTTTCATATCATGTTTTAAATTAATATTATGTATAAGGTAAATGCCAGGGATGCAAGAATCTTGCATCTCATAGCACACTTTTTTTATATTCTTTTAGATTCTCCACGAAGAAGACTCATGAATTCCTGTCGTGTAGTAAGAGAATTAAACACTCCGCTGAAATCACTTGTCGTGGTGATTGAATTCTGTTTCTCTACTCCGCGCATCTGCATACACATGTGCTTGGCCTCGATAACGACCATCACGCCTTGAGGTTTTAGGGTTTCCTGAATACAGTCTTTTATCTGTTGGGTAAGTCTTTCCTGTACTTGCAGTCTATGGCTGAATATGTCAACAACACGTGCTATCTTACTTAGTCCAGTGATATATCCGTTCGGAATATAAGCTATATGGGCCTTTCCGTAGAAAGGTAGCATGTGATGTTCGCAAAGTGAAAATACGTCTATGTCCTTAACTATTACCATTTGGTTGTAATCTTCCTTGAAGATAGCATCTGTAAGAACCTTGTGCGGATCTTGTGTATATCCGCGGGTAAGAATCTGCATTGCTTTTGCTACACGCATAGGTGTTTTCTCAAGCCCTTCACGCTCAGGATCCTCGCCCAATATTTTCAACACCTCTTTATAATGTAATGCTAGGTCGTCAAGACCATCACGAAATTCATTTTCCGGATTCATATCTTATCGTTCTAATGTTAATAATATCAGTATTGTACGGAAATTGTTCCTTTCACAATACATGCTTGTCTATATCCCAAAGCCTTAATTTTCATGAGCATAGTTCTAGCTTCTTCGAAGTTGCGGTAGTTTCCTACTCTGCATATCCAATGTGGAGAATAGAAATGTACATATATAGGTTCTTCGGGATATTTGAGTTTTATTGTTGTTCTAGCTTGTTCAGCTTTCATTCTGTCATTTCTTGAGTTGCCGCCGGAGAAGGCCTGGACTCTGAATCCCGTTACCTTTCTGCTGTCGCGCATCACTTTTTTGCGCATGTCAATTGTTGGAATGTCAAACTCTTCATCGTCGTCAATCCTAACTGGCTCGCTTTTCTGCTTAGTTGTATTTTCTCGTTTCTCAGGACTCTTCTCATTATTAACTATACTCTCATTTTTGTTGTTATAGTTATAATTATTGTTGTGATGCTTTGTAGAGTCTCCAATCACATTTTGTGGTTTGATATTGTTTTTGTTGCGGTTTATTTCGCTTCTGTTAGTTTCAGTTTTTTTCCCTTTTTTGACGGTGTTGTCAGCCTTTTGTTGAGTCTGTATCTTCTTGCCGTTAACCAATTCATCAATTTCCTTGCTTTGAGTAACAGTAACGTTACCTTCACCTGCGACGTTCTTCTTCAGATGGTCGAGGTAAGTTTGTGCGCCAGCGTTAACGGCAATACCTAATGCAATTATTGACGATATAACGAACTTATTCATATATTTTTGTTATGTGTTAATGTTGAAAATATGCCGGGATATCGGCATGACAGAGAGATGTCATTAAACAATACTCATATCATTACAATATCCCTGCATTTCAATATTTTTATTATTTCTTCCAAGCGTCAATGATACCCTTGAAATCAGCAGCCTTCAAAGAAGCACCACCGATAAGACCACCGTCGATATTTGGCTTAGAGAATAGCTCAGGAGCATTAGAAGCCTTGCAGCTACCACCATAAAGGATTGTTGTATCCTCTGCAGCTTCCTTACCATACTTTTCAGCAACAGTAGAACGGATATATGCAAGCATTTCTTCAGCCTGATCAGAAGTAGCAGTCTTACCTGTACCGATAGCCCAAATTGGCTCGTATGCAAGAATGATATTCTTCCACTCTTCTGCGCTCAAATTGAATACGCTGTCGGCAAGTTCAGCCTTAACAACTTCGTTCTGCTTGTTACCTTCGCGCTCTTCAAGAGTTTCACCACAGCAGAAGATAACCTTCAAACCGTTCTTCAATGCAAGTTGTACCTTATCCTTAAGGATCTCTGCAGTCTCACCATAATACTGGCGACGCTCTGAGTGGCCTAAAATAACATACTGAGCACCTGTGCTCTTTACCATTTCGGCTGAAACTTCACCAGTGAAAGCTCCCTTTTCCTTGTCAGCACAATCCTCTGCACCAAGACCAACTACGTTCTGGTCAAGTACCTGTGCAACACTAGCCAAGTGGATGAAAGGTGTACAAATAACTACACCACAGTTAGGCTTGTCTGCAACTAAAGCTTCGTTGATCTCTTTAGCAAGAGCAACACCATCTTGCAGGTTCATGTTCATTTTCCAGTTACCTGCTACGATTTTCTTTCTCATTTTATTTTTCTTTTTATTAAACAGTTGATATATTTTATCTTTGTCTTCCTTTTCCTTGTTTCTTACCCATTTACTCCAAGCCAGCATCCAGTCAGCTATGGTTAGAATCATTAATGGTAATATGAACCATAATACTATTTCAAGTATTTTTCCCCAAACAGTGTCATTTGGCATCTTGCCGATTTCAGTCTGTAGCAGTGGCTTGTTCAGAGTTCCTTCTGAAGGTAAGTCATTGTGGCTCCACTTATTTATTATTCTGCCGTCTTTAATCAGTAGCAACCCAGGATTGCTTCTAATGATAGTCTTAAGGGTGGTCTCGTCTGTTGTACAGAAAGGATATTCTGCCCCAGTGATGTCTATCCACCTTTTTATTGGCTTGTCGTTACTTGCTGTCAGACAATAGAATTGCACGTTTTGTTGTTGAGCATATTCGTATATCTGGTCTATGTCGCCAAAGTTGGAATCATCTGCTTGTTCAAGATGTGGAGCTATTAGTAGGAATATATATCCTTTATAGTCCAGTACTTTTTTTGTGATATCTTCCCCTGTATTTTTATCCTCAATAGAGAAATCATGTATTGGTGGAATGTATCCTTCTGAGATCTGTACAGTCTTGCTGTCTACGAACTTCCATGTAGAGTCTGGATAGTTGTCAAGCGAAAACTCCTTTTGAACCCCGTTTTTCTCCAATATAAATGAAGTCTCAAACTTAGGTTGTTTAGCTCCCTTGGGAATTGTCATCCCATCGCGTATGCTGGCACCTATGTGATAAGGTCTGAAATCAAATTGTGGCAAATAATACAAACTGTAGCCACTGCTCAACAGAATAAACAATATGGTATAGTTGATTACTATCCATTGTGTACTCTTAGATATAAATCTCACCATAGATAGTGGCTTCCATACCACTGTTACAGCACATACAAAGAGAATAATGTTTTTTATCAGTGATTGTATGTTGGTCAGTTTGATGGCATCACCGAAACATCCGCAGTCTTTTATTGGATTTGCTATCGTCAACCATATAGTAATGGCAGTCATAGCGCACATGAATACCAATATTATTTTAGAGCATATTCTACGCCTTATGGCAAACAACATGAATATTCCCAATGAGAATTCCAACCCGGCTATAGCCACTGATGTAATTAGCGTAACCCAGTCAGGCATAACGCCCGCCATTCCTACGGCACCAAGATAGTCTTGCAGCTTGTACTGTGTGCCTATTGGATCAATAGCCTTTACATACCCCGAGAATATGAAAGTAAATGCCAATACAAATCTGCATAAATTTACCAGTATTCCGATAAATCGTGCTTTGGTAGAAATATATGTGCTACTTTTATCCATTCAGTTTTATTGCGCCAAATACCGCATAGTTTATAATATCCATGTAGTTGGAATCAATGCCTTCTGAAACAAGAGTTTCTCCGTTAATATCCTCAATCTCCTTAACTCTCTCTATTTTTGTTAGTATGAAATCAGTGTAGCTGCTGATTCTCATAGAGCGCCAAGCCTCGTCATAGTCATGATTCTTTTTAAGCATCAGTTCCAAAGCTTCCTTGGCATGTCTGTCATACAACGTCATGGCTTCGCTCACTGTCATGTCAACAGAGTCAACGAATCCTTTTTCGAGTTGGATTAATCCTATTATTCCGTAATTGATAAGTGCTATAAATTCAGGACGTATACCTTCACCGACTAAAGATTCTTTTTTGATCTCCAGTGAACGTATACGTTTTGCCTTAATAAACAGTTGGTCTGTAAGTGACGACGGTCGCAATATGCGCCATGAAGCACCATAGTCGTGTAACTTCTTGCTGAAGAGTTCACGACATTCTTTCATCACATTCTCAAACTGTTTCTCTGTATTCAAATTGCTCATAAGCCTTAAAACTTTGCGATGCAAAGTTACTTATTAATAATGAATTCACCAAATTTTTTGGCTTATGCTTTAGATAATGTCATTTCATACTTTGGCGATAATGAATCATTCTCACTACGCCGCACATTGCTTCATATCTTGCTTTCAGAGAGTCACGTTTCACGCCCAGCATATTTCTTTTTCCGATATTGCCAGTCGAAGAAATAGCCTTTAGTGTTGCCTGAAGTGCAGAATCTGTGCGTGCGATGTCTTGTTGGGCCATCTTCAATGATGCGTTTTGCCATATTTTCAAGGCACGCTTACGTGTTTCTATCGCTTCAGGATAATTCTTCCTCAACGACATTATTGAGTCTAATGTTTGCTTGTATTGACCTGAACCATAGAGTGATTCTATGTCAGACATCAATGGTGTTGCCTTCTCGTCTTGAGTTTCGGCACAGCTGCATATAATAGCTGTAAGCGCAAAAAGCCAAAAATACTTCTTCATGAGTGCAAAAATATAAAAAACTAACTTAACTTGCATATTCTGACATTAAAATTTAGTATCTTTGCACGCAATTTAGAGCAAGTTAAGAGAAATTAAGTAACAATGAGAAATATTACAAATGCCGATTTGGCAAAACTACTAGATAAGGATATCTTTCATAAAATCTCAGAAGCAGCCGATTCTTTGGGATTGGAATGCTATGTCGTGGGTGGATATGTGAGAGATCTCTTCCTTGAGAGACCATCTAATGATATTGATGTTGTCGTAGTTGGAAGTGGTATTCGCGTTGCTACCGAATTAAAAAATCTATTTGGAAAGAAAGCTCATCTTTCCGTGTTTCGTAATTTCGGGACGGCTCAAGTGAAATACCGTGGTGTAGAAGTTGAATTTGTTGGTGCAAGAAAAGAGAGCTATAGTCATGATTCTCGCAAGCCGCATGTTGAGGATGGAACATTGGAAGATGATCAAAATAGGAGGGATTTCACAATAAATGCCCTTGCTGTTTGTCTTAACAAGGAACGCTTCGGTGAACTTGTTGATCCGTTTGACGGTATTCTGGATATGGAAGACGGTATCATTCGCACCCCGCTTGATCCTGACATAACTTTTTCTGATGATCCACTTCGAATGATGCGTTGTGTAAGGTTTGCTACTCAGTTGAATTTTATCATTAATGATGAGACATTTGAAGCTCTTGAGCGTAATGCTCATAGGATAAAAATAATAAGTGGTGAGCGAATAGCTGATGAACTCAACAAAATAATGCTCACTAATGCGCCAAGTAAGGGATTCGTTGATCTTCAGAGGTGTGGCTTGCTACAATTGATTTTACCAGAACTATCAATGTTAGATTTGGTTGAAACGAGAAATGGGAAGGCGCATAAGAATAATTTTTATCATACTTTAGAGGTGCTTGATAATGTATGTAAGTCGCAGATTGCATCAGATGATGATGGTGAGATGATGCTGTGGCTACGTTGGGCAGCATTGTTACATGATATTGGTAAACCTCGTAGTAAGCGGTGGGATAATGTTGCAGGATGGACTTTCCATAATCATAATTATGTAGGTGCTAAGATGATTCCTGGAATTTTTCGTCGTATGAAATTACCGATGGATATGAAGATGAAATATGTTCAAAAAATGGTTGATCTTCATATGCGTCCTATAGTTATCTCGGATGATGAAGTAACGGATAGTGCTGTGCGCAGGCTTATGAATGATGCAGGTGATGATATTGACGATCTCATGACTCTCTGCGAAGCAGATATTACAAGTAAAAATCAAGTAAGGAAACAGCGTTTCCTTGATAACTTCCGTAGCGTACGTGAAAAACTAGCAGATCTTAAGGAACGCGATTACAAACGGTTGTTGCAACCTTGCATAGATGGAAATGAAATCATGGAGATATTCCATCTGACTCCGT
Organism: Prevotella herbatica; assembly: GCF_017347605.1. Classification (NCBI taxonomy): domain Bacteria; kingdom Pseudomonadati; phylum Bacteroidota; class Bacteroidia; order Bacteroidales; family Prevotellaceae; genus Prevotella; species Prevotella herbatica. The sequence continues at coordinate 928,508 of NZ_AP024484.1, read as the reverse complement.
GTCGTGAAGTCGGAGCGTTGAAACAGACCCTTAAAGATGCTGTACTTGATAATAAGGTAGAGAATGAACGCGAATCTTTGATGAAGTTGCTTATGCATAAAGCAAAGAGCATGGGGTTAGTGTAACTTATTCTTTGTTATAATAGAAATCCGAGTAATCCGATTTGACGAATTACTCGGATTTTTCGTATAATTGATAAAATATCTTTCTGTTAGATACTGTTCAAACTAATTATTGTTAAAAGTGCATGCCAGTAAAGATATAGTTACTGATTTATTATTACTTTTGCAAAAACAAAACTAAGAAGAGGGCTAAAGTTTTCTATGTCTCATGTTTAATGTTTCATTATATTATTAACTATGTATAAATTTAATTGTAAAAATAGGTATGAAGATTAAGAATTGTTTATTTATTCTGGCAATCGCAAGTTCTCTCACAGCATGTAGTGGGGGTGGTGGTATGCCAAAGTTTGGAGATGATGAGTTTGCCGTAGTTTCAGTAGGTGCTTCAGATGCATCATTACAGACTACTTATCCAGCCACTATTAAAGGTATTCAGGATGTCGAAGTTCGTCCAAAGGTTTCTGGTTTTATTACTAATGTTTACGTACATGAAGGACAGACTGTGTCTGCTGGTCAAGTATTGTTTACAATTGACAGTGAGACATATCGTGCTACTGTTCGTCAGGCGCAGGCTGTTGTAAATACTGCACGTGCTCAACTGAACACAGCAAGACTCACTTATGAAAATAATAAGAAACTTTTTGCAAAGAACGTTATTGGACAGTATGAATTATCTACTGCACAGAATTCTTATGCTACAGCAAGAGCTTCTGTAGCTCAGGCTCTGGCATCTTTGGCTTCAGCAAGAGAAACTCTAAGTTGGTGTCAGGTGAAGAGTCCTTCAAATGGTGTAGTTGGAAGTCTTCCTTTCAAGGTTGGTGCTTTGGTTAGTTCATCTAATGCACAACCACTTACAACAGTATCTAATATTAGTACTATGGAAGTATTCTTCTCTATGTCTGAAAGTGAGATACTTAATTTGACAAAAACAGCAGGAAGTGTAAGTGCAGCAATTTCTTCTATGCCGATCGTAAAACTACAGTAGGCTGACGGAACTGTATATAATCATCCAGGAAAAGTTGTAAAGATGAGTGGTGTTATTGATCCAACAACAGGCTCAGTTTCACTTATTGCACATTTTACTAATCCTGAGAAACTTCTAAAGAGTGGTGGCGCAGGACAGATTGTAATTCCTACAGATGATAGCCATGCAATAAAAGTTCCTCAAGAAGCATGTTCTGAAGTTCAGGATAAGATATTCGTATATAAGTTGGGAGCTGATAATAAAGTGAAATACACTGAAATTACTGTCAATCCTCAGAACGATGGAAAAACTTATATTGTAACATCTGGATTAAGCGTTGGTGACCGCATTGTAACAAAGGGTATTGCCAAACTTTCTGACGGTATGAAGATAAAGCCTATCACAGAAGCTCAGTATGAGAAGAAAATCGACGATGCTGCTAAACTCGCTGCAAAGCAGAGTACAGCAAAGGGATTTGTTGGTGTTATGAAAGGCAAGTAAAAACAATAAAAAGAGAATAGTTATATATGACATTAACTAACTTTATAAAGCGCCCAGTACTTTCAACGGTGATTTCCATCTTGTTTGTATTGTTGGGCACTATAGGATTGATATCACTGCCAGTAGAGCAGTATCCGGATATCGCGCCGCCTACTATTTCCGTTATGACCACTTATACTGGTGCTGACGCTCAGACGGTGCTTAACTCCGTTGTTACTCCTCTTGAAGAGAGTATCAATGGTGTTGAGAATATGACCTACATGACATCTTCAGCCACCAATGATGGTATGGCTTCGATTACTGTGTATTTCAAGCAGGGATCCGACGCCAATATGGCACAGGTGAATGTACAGAACCGTGTTCAGCAGGCTCAGGCTTTGTTGCCTGCCGAGGTTACTCGTGCTGGTGTGACGGTGTCTAAACGTCAGTCATCAAACGTTATAATGTTCTCTCTTACTACAGAGGACGGTCGCTACGATGACCAGTTTGTTACCAATTATGCACTTATCAACGTTATACCTCAGTTGAAACGTATCAATGGTGTAGGTGACATTCAGACCCCGGGTACTCGTACTTATTCTATGCGTATTTGGCTTAAGCCAGATAAGATGAAACAGTATGGACTTATTCCTTCTGACATAACAAAAGCTCTTGAAGGACAGAATATTGAGGCTGCGCCAGGTAAATTTGGTGAGAATAGCGATATGGCTTATGAGTATGTTCTTCGCTATAAGGGACGTTTGAAGACAATCCCTGATTATGAAAATATCATCATATCTAGTACAACTAATGGTCAAACATTAAAGTTGGGAGATGTAGCAAAGGTAGAACTTGGCGGATTACAGTATAATGTAAACCTTCTAAACAATGGACATCCAGCCGTACTTGGTATGGTTAATCAGATTGCCGGCTCTAATGCAACTCAGATTGCTTCTGATGTAAAGAAAACTTTGGAAGAGGCAAAGAAAAGTTTCCCACCAGGACTGGAATATACTATTGAGCAGGATGTAACCGAATTCTTGTTCGCTTCAATCCATGAAGTTGTATTCACGTTGTTTATCACATTGGCACTTGTGTTCCTTGTGGTTTATATATTCCTTCAGGATTTCCGTTCAACATTGATACCAATGATTGCGGTTCCTGTTGCGTTGATAGGTACGTTCTTCTTCCTATGGGTATTTGGATTCTCCGTCAACTTACTGACACTGTCCGCCTTGCTGCTTGCGATAGCCATAGTGGTGGATGATGCTATAGTCGTTGTGGAGGCGGTTCATGCCAAGTTGGACCAAGGTTATAAGAGTGCACTCGCTGCATCTATTGATGCCATGAATGAGATTTCTGGAGCTATCATATCAATCACATTGGTAATGGCTGCTGTGTTTGTGCCTGTATCTTTCATGGGTGGAACTTCTGGAACTTTCTATCGTGAGTTTGGTGTTACGATGGCTATTTCTATCGTGATTTCTTCCCTTAACGCCCTTACACTTTCTCCTGCACTTTGTGCAATGTTCCTGAAACCTCATGAGGATGATGAGCATAGCGAAAAGAAGACAACGTTCGTAACCCGTTTCCATGACGGATTCAATCATCAGTTTGATAAGATTACAAGTAAGTATAAGAAAGGTGTACAATGGATTATCAACCATTATTTGATTGTTGGTGGAGCTGTCGTATTAGGTATTGCTGCTTTAGTTATAACAATGGCTACAACTAAGACTGGTCTTGTACCTGATGAGGATACTGGAACTCTGTTTGTTACAATATCTGCTGCACCAGGAACAAGTCAGGAACGTACTAAGCAAATTGTTGCTCAGGTTGATAAAATGCTAGCCAATAACCCTGCTATTAAGCGCCGTGAGTCAATCTTAGGATATAACTTCATCGCTGGACAAGGTTCAGATCAGGCTACATTCATTATTAAACTGAAATCGTTTGAGGAACGTTCGGGAAGTTTCACGACTCGTATAGAGAATGCAATCAAAAATGCCGATGTAATGGCATTGTTTGTGAACCCTCTCGAAAATACGTCTGTTCTTGGTATGATTTATAAGCAGACGGCAACGATAAAGGATGCTCAGATATTAGCTTTCGGTCCTCCAATGATTCCAGGTTTCTCTATGCAGAACGGTGTTACTTTGTCTATGCAGGATAAGACTGGTGGAAGTATTGTTAAGTTCTATAATGTAACTAAGGACTTCATTGCCGAACTCAATAAGCGACCAGAGATACAGATGGCTCAGACTTCGTATAATCCTAACTATCCTCAGTATATGGTGGATGTAGATGTTGCAAAGACAAAACAGGCAGGAATAGCTCCTTCTGATGTGTTGACAACATTGCAAGGATATTATGGTGGTCTCTATGCGTCAAACTTCAATGCTTTCGGTAAACTGTATCGTGTAATGATTCAGGGTGATGTTGCAAGTAGAATGCGCCCTGACGGACTTAGCAATATCTATATAAGAACTCCTACAGGAATGTCTCCTGTAAGTGAGTTTGTTAAGTTGCGCCGTATATATGGACCTTCAAATATATCACGTTTCAACCTGTTTACATCAATCAATGTGAGCGTTACTCCACAGACAGGTTATTCTTCAGGTCAGGCTATGCAAGCAATTAAGGAAGTATCAGAAAATACTCTTCCCGAGGGCTATAGTTATGACTATTCGGGTTTGACTCGTTCTGAGGCAGAAAGTAGTAATTCTACGGCATTGATATTCGTACTTTGTATTGTATTCGTTTACTTGATTCTTAGTGCGCAGTATGAAAGTTACATTCTTCCGTTGGCTGTAATTCTTTCAATACCGTTTGGATTGGCTGGAGCGTTTATTTTTACATTGATATTCGGTCATTCCAATGATATCTATATGCAGATATCGCTAATTATGCTTATCGGTCTGTTAGCAAAGAATGCTATACTTATCGTGCAGTTTGCTCTTGAACGACGACGCACAGGTATGGCTATAAAATATTCAGCTATCCTTGGAGCTGGAGCACGTTTGCGACCAATCCTAATGACATCTCTCGCAATGGTTGTAGGTTTGCTTCCGTTAATGTTTGCTTCCGGTGTTGGTAAGAATGGTAACCAAACTTTGGGTGCCGCCGCAATTGGAGGTATGTTTATAGGTACATTATGTCAGGTGTTTGTCGTTCCTGCTTTGTTTACCGTATTCCAGTGGTTGCAAGAGAAGCTCACTCCGCTCAAGTTTGAGGATGAGGAGAATGCTGAGGCTGCTTCTGAACTGGCACAGTATGCAAATGCTAAGTCAACGGTTTCACCAAAAAACTAGAAGAATCAGTATGATAAAAAATAAATATAACAGTATTGTACTACTTGGTCTTGCAGCACTCACGTTGAGTGGCTGTAAGAGCTTGTATGGAAAGTATGAGCGTCCAGATATAAACACAAGTGCCATCATGCGAGATGCCGTGTCTGACAGTGATTCTCTCGCTGCTCGTGACACAACAAGTTTCGCAAATATTCCTTGGCGCAGTGTGTTTACTGATTCGCATCTGCAATCATTGATAGAGACAGGTCTGGCTCACAATACCAACCTTCTTAATGCAGCTTTGAACGTTCAGATGGCAGAGGCTCAGTTAAAGTCTGCAAAATTAGCATTCCTACCTTCTTTTACATTCTCTCCACAGGGAACTATTTCTTCATGGGATGGTGGAAAGGCTACTAAAATTTACAGTTTGCCAATAAATGCAAGTTGGAGTGCTGACCTCTTTGGAAACCTATTGTCGTCTAAGCGTTCTGCTCAGGTAGCTCTACTTCAGAGCAAAGATTATCAGGTGTCAGTGCAAACTAACCTCATTGCCAATATCGCCAATATGTATTATTCACTTCTTATGCTTGACAAGCAACTCGAAATTGTCAACGACATGGAAGGACTTACAAAGAATACTTGGGATATAATGAAATTGCAGAAGAATTCTGTGATTGGTGTCCGTTCTACAGCAGTACAGAGGGCAGAATCTAATTACTATTCTGTTCTTACTCAAAAAACTGACATTAAGCGACAGATTCGTGAAACCGAGAATTCTTTGTCTTTACTTTTAGGACAACAGGTTCAGAGTATAAGCCGAGGAAAAATTGACGAACAGAGTCTTCCTGCAAACTTCTCTACTGGAATTGGAGTACAGTTGCTTAACAACCGTGCTGATGTTCATTCTGCTGAGATGAAACTTGCTCAATGTTTCTATAATATAGAGACAGCACGAAGTCGTTTTTATCCAGCATTAAATATCAATGCTAGCGGAGCATTCACTAATAATAGTGGTATGGGAATCGTAAATCCAGGTAATTTGTTGCTCACAGCTGTGGGGTCTCTTACTCAGCCTATATTCCAAAATGGTAAGCTCGTTGCTGGTTTAAAGGTAGCAAAGGCTCAATATCAGCAAGCATATAATACATGGCAGAATTCTATTCTTACAGCAGGTAGTGAAGTTAGTAATGCACTCGTACTTTATAACTCTTCTGCCGAGAAATCAACAATTGAGTCAAAGCAGATTGAAGTCTTAAAACAGAATGTTGAGGATACGAAGTCTCTTATGGCAAGTGCTGGAAGTACGTATCTAGAAGTTATAACGGCACAGAGTAGTCTGCTCAATGTAGAATTGTCAAAAGTTGCCGATGATTTTTATAAGATGCAGGCTGTTGTGAATCTGTATTATGCTCTTGGCGGTGGTGCTAAATAGCAGCATACGGATTAGCGTTGGATAAAAGAGTAATAACACAACCAGATATACCCCGTAGTAAATCTGGACATCTTCTTTCGGGAAGATTAGGGGTGGTAATATTATGAGTGAAATAAGTCCACGTGCAGAAGTATCTCCGAAAGCAAAGATTGGAGAAAACTGCAAGATATATCCATTTGCGTATATTGAGGATGATGTGGTGATAGGTGATGACTGTATTGTCTTTCCTTTCACTAGTATTCTTAACGGTACAAGAATGGGTAAGGGTAATAAAGTATTTCAAGGTGCAGTATTGGGCGCTCTCCCACAGGATTTCAATTTCCTTGGGGAGGATAGTCAGCTTATTATTGGTGATAACAATATTATACGTGAGAATGTAGTCGTAAATCGTGCTACACATAAGGGATCAAGTACCGTTATAGGTAATAAAAACTTCCTTATGGAGGGTGCACATATTTCTCATGATACCAAGGTTGGAGATAATTGTGTTCTTGGTTATGGTACAAAGATAGCTGGTGATTGCATTATTGGAAATGGAGTGATCTTCAGTTCTAGTGTAATCGAGAATGCAAAGACACGTGTCGGTGATTACTCAATGATTCAGGCTGGTACCGCATTCTCTAAGGATGTCCCTCCCTATATCATTGCAGGCGGAAAGCCTGTGACTTATGGTGGTCCAAATACCACTATGATGAATGTGTATAATATCGATAAGAAAATACAAAAACATATTGCCAATGCCTATCGTCTTGTCTTTCATGGACAGACAAGTATCTTTGACGCTGTAATTCAGATAACCGAACAGGTTCCTGATAGTGCTGAGATACGCAACATCGTTAGTTTTATAAAGGCTACGAAATTGGGAATAATCAGTAAAATGTAATTCATACCTATACATTTTTCCCTATAATTAGGTTGAAGGGTTTGCCGTGAGGTAAGCCCTTCTTTTTATTTGATGTTATGTATTTGTCTTTTTTATCGACAAATATATTTTTATTTACATAGATTTTATCTATTATTTGTTATTTGTGATTCATTAGAAAAAGTATGTGTAACAAATAGATTATTATTCTTATCGCTTTTTTTGTTACTTTTGCAGCTAATAATAATTAATGTATATGATTAACTTGCAACATTAAAAAATGTTTATGGGGGATCATCTTTCATCATGGCTGCGGAATCGCATAACGCTATCTTTAAGTTAACTACAAAGCTAAAATCTTATTCATAGGCGTTCTCATAAATATTTGTTAGGTGTATAAGTAAATTGGATTAGAAAAGTTGTTAGATGTATAGATATTTAAGATAAGGGTGGAGTATAAAGTGAGCGCAAAAATTACGGCCAAATAATGATAATCTAAAATGAAGAAATTGCTAAATTTGCTATTTTTATTATTCCCGATTATGTCATTGGCACAATCAGGAAAAGTATTTACTGTAGAAAAAGATCTGTCAAATAGCAACATTAGCTTGGTTTATCAAGATAAATCAGGTTTTATATGGATAGGTACTGATGATGGACTAAACTGCTATGATGGTGCGAAGTTTAGAAAACTAAAACACATGTTAGGTGTAATAAATTCATTAGTTGATAATCGTATATTATCTTTGGTTGAATTACAGAAAGGAAAGATAGCTATAGGGACAGCACGTGGCTTACAGATATATGACAAGGCAACTGAAACATTTCAACATGTGGCTTTTGGATTTAAGAACGAAAAAAGTATGGGGGCTTACGTGACATCTATTTTGGTAAGAAGGAATGGTGATATATTAGTAGGAACTTCTGGACATGGCATTTATTCACTTGTTGCCAATGGCGAAACATACTCATTACATAAGTCAAAATATAATATCAAGGCTATATATGTTAATACGATGTTTGAAGACAGAAATCATGATTTATGGCTTGCTACTTCAGATAAAGGGTTAATAAATATTTCGCATGGTAAAATAAGTTATGATTATCAAGTTTTGGGTTATGACAGATACATTAATATAAGTAACCTCTATCAAGACTCACGAGGCAATATTTATATTGCAAGTACTGATTTTGGCTTAGCAAAGTTAAATAAAAAGGCACGATGTTTTGTCGTTCCAGAAAAATGGAATAACAGAATACCAGTGTTCTGTATGTTGCAAATTGATGACAGACATTTATATATTGGAACTATAGGAAGGGGAGTGCTAGTTTATGATATTTCTAGTGGAGATGTCGCTAACAGTAAGATAAAGTTTAATACTTTTGATTTTGGAACATCCGAGGTGCATTCTATTCTTAAAGATGTGTATGGCAATCTTTGGATAGGCGCAAGTGGTACAGGCGTTGTATTGTTGCCTAAGGAATGTCGACAGTTCAAATACATCGGGTCACGCTCAATAAACAATGACAAGATAGGTTTCAATCGCATTATCTCGATATTTAAAGATAATGCTTCAAATCTTTGGTTAGGTACAGCCAACGATGGATTATATAAGGTTTCTAATAAAGGTGTTTCTACTCATTATGAAGGTGGACATTCTGCAGGTATGCTGCCTCCTTTTGTCAGTGGAATATTACAGGATTCTAATCATTCTTATTGGGTGGTATCGCTTGTTGACGGACTTTTCCGTTTTGATCCTTCTAGTGGAAAATGCATCAATATACCTACATTTTATCAAGGTAAAAAGATGAAGGGCGTAACGTCTATAGTTGAAGATGATCATAAAAATTTATGGATAGGTGTAATGGGAGGTGGATTGTTTCGTTGGGATATGCGTAGAAACAAACTATTTGCTGTAAGATGTCTTAACGGAAAAAAAGAGAATAATGTAAACGACAATGCACTTCATTCACGTTGGGTATCAACACTAAAATATTATAATGGAAAATTATATATTGGTACATGTGACGGATTAGGATGCCTCGATTTGAAAACTGATAATTTTGTAAATACATTCAAACAGAATCGTATATTGCCGGGTGTTATAGTATATGTGATTCATGAAGACAAACAAGGTTCTATATGGATAGGAACAACTGACGGTCTTATTCGTCTTAACAAGAGAAATGGTAAATGTAGAATGTATACAATGTGCAACGGGTTGCCGAGCGATGCTATTTGTGATATTCAGGATGACCGAAAAGATGGACTCTGGATAAGTACTGATTATGGTTTATCTCATTTTAATTCAACAACAAATAAGTTTGTAAACTTCTATTCAAATGATGGTCTGCAAAGCAACGAGTTTGGTAGAAACTCTTCGTTTGCTGATAGTAAGGGTAATGTTTATTTTGGTGGATCTGGTGGCGTGACGTATTTTAACGTAAACACATTGAAACTGCAGGCAAAGAAACCAGAAATAAAACTGGTGGATTTCTATATTAACGATAAATCAGTTTGTGTTGGTATGAAGTCGGGGAGTTATTCTATAACAGAAAAGGCTGTATATGAATCAGATAGATTTGATTTGGCATATAATGATAATAACATAACTATCGAATTGTCGGCGATGGACTTCTATAACGCAGAGAGAATTTCGTATGCATATTCTATTAATGGTGGTCCTTGGAATATACAAAGGGCTGGCGTAAATCGTGTTACCTTCAATAATATGAGCCCAGGTAAGTATCATTTCTGCATAAAGTCTATAGATGGAGATACTTCGTCAGACATAAAAAATCTAACGATAGTGATTCATTACCCGTGGTATGCATCGTGGTGGGCTGTAATCTTATATGTTATAATATTGCTCGTTGTAGTAAAGAAGTGGTGGGCTTTCAAGAAAGAAAATCAGCAGAAGCAACATGAATTGACTGAAAGGCAACAGGCTGAAAAAATAAATGAAGCAAAATTGCAGTTCTTTATAAATATCTCTCATGAGATAAGAACTCCAATGTCGTTGATAATAAGTCCTTTGCAACAGCTTATGTCTTTTGATAAAGATGAGGGCAGGCAGAAAAATTATAACATTATCAATAGAAATGCGCAGCGCATATTGGGGCTTATCAACCAATTGATGGACATAAGAAAGATTGATAAGGGGCAGATGACACTGATGTTTAGTGAGAATGATGTCATCAGCCTTATTAATAACGTTTGTGGTGACTTTGAACAACTAATGAAAATTAAAAATATATCATTAGATTTTCATCATGAGATGGAATCCTTAAATCTGTGGGTTGATCGTAGTAATTTCGATAAGATAATAATAAATATTCTTTCAAATGCAATGAAGTTCACTCCTGTAAACGGTAATATATCAATCACTGTCGAGAAGACGGATATAGCAGAAATAACAATCTCCGATAGTGGATCTAAAATTGATGAAAAGGATATAGAAAGAATATTCGGACGTTTCTATCAGATAAGAAATAGTCATAATAATTCAAACGTTGGAACAGGTATAGGTCTGCATCTTACTCGTTCCCTAGTAGAATTACATCATGGTGATATACATGCAGAGAACAATACCAATGGGCTTGGATGCAAGTTTATCATACATTTACCTTTAGGAAACAAGCATCTTCGTAAGGATGAAATAGACGAGACAAATATTCAGCAGCAAGAAAAGGTGAAATACAAAGTGCCCGAAGTGATAGTTGAGAATAACATAATTAGGCGAAAGACTAAACATTATATTCTTGTAGTTGAAGATGACGAAGACATAAGAAAGTATATCTGTGATCAGTTACGACCAGAATTTAATACTAGAGAGAGTGAAGATGGTAAAGATGCTTATCAAAAAATTCTTGATAAAAAGCCTGATCTAATTATAAGTGATGTTATGATGCCTGAAATGAACGGATTTGAATTGTGCAGGAAAATTAGACAGAATCCTAATATCAACTCTGTGCCAGTTATTCTTCTTACAGCTAAGACAACAGTTGATGATAATCTGGAAGGACTTGAACTTGGTGCTGATGCTTATATCACAAAACCGTTTAATATGATCATATTAAGAAAAACGGTGGAAAATTTGGTGAACGGTAGGGAAGTCTTGCGAAATGCTTATACTGGCAAACAGGAACAACTTGATAAGATAACAAAGTTGGAGGCTAAATCTCCTGATGATAGACTCATGGACCGTATAATGAAGGTTATTAATAGCAATATAAGTAATCCTGAATTGAATGTAGAAATGATTACTCAAGAAGTTGGTATAAGCAGAGTTCACCTTTATCGCAAGATGAAAGAATTAACTAATCAGTCTATGCGTGATTTCATACGAAATGTGAGATTGAAGCAGGCTGCAACTTTGTTAAGTGAGAAAAAGTATTCTGTATCTGAGGTTGTAGAGATGACTGGTTTTACAAGGGTTTCCAATTTCTCTACTTTGTTTAAGAATATGTATGGTATGTCTCCGCTAGCGTATAGGGATGCAAAGCATACGGGTACTAATAAATGTAAAGAATAAAATAAGTTATCATTGTTATTACACGAGTTGACAGAATTAGATGATTTGGTATTAACTTTTTCCATATAGAACCGGAATTTTTATATCGTAGAAACGCAAACGTTTGATTGTAGAAATGAAATTTCATGTTTTTAAAGTGCTTTCCTTCTACAGCAAAAAGCGTGATCTTATTTATTACTCATTTAGTTAGTAAGGTCTAATTGTAGTGCTTAGCTAGTTTTCATTTATTAATTATTAAAGTAATCCCTCCTTATGGTTTTTAAAAAAGATAACGTCGACTTGTCTTACCTTTGTGTAGCAATCTGTTAGAGCGTTTTTAGCAATAAGTGAGGTGTCAACGCAAAGACGGAATTTTAAGCGTTTTATCGATGAAATGCAAAATAAGATATGATTCAAAGGTGATTTTCACTGTACAAAAACATGTGTTTTTACACAAAAAAGAGATAAATCTGGAATTTAAATTGATTTTGTTATTCAAAAATTGATGATATTTAACGCAACACTTGGTTTCAGGCTAAATTACTATCTAAGTTGCTGATAGTCAGTTTGTCACCATATTGATACTTGTCTTTTGAGAATTCACTAGTGCGCGCGTACATAATATATAATATTTTTGTGTTTCAATATTTTTTTTAATATGGTACGTATTTAGAAGTCTATGTAACATTCATTCTTGTTTTACATTAATACAAATTATATATTTGCTGGGTCAATTTAATAATTTAATCTAAATAATCAGTAAAAATGAAAAATGGAAATTCTTTGATTTTATTTCTATGTCTTGCAGCATGCTCCTGTACAGATAAGGAATTCATTGAGACAAATCCCACAGTACCGAATAAATACGATTCAGGTATGGGAATGTCAGTTGATTGTCTTAAACCAACATTTGGCATTATTGATGAACCATTTGTGGTGGAAGGTAATTTTAAAGGTCCTGTTGATAGTATGAAAGTTTATTTTAACTATTATACTAATAAAAGCGACCCATCAACATTAATTAGTAAAAGAGCGGTCCTTGTTGCAACGGATGGAAAAACCATACTAGGTGTAATTCCGAAGCAAATGGCGGGTAGAAATCAAGTATCAATAGTTGTTGGAAAAGATAGTATTGCCCCAAAAGGAATGCTGTTTAAGTACAATCAGAGAAAGTCTGTAAAGACACTGTGTGGTGATTTTGGAAGTTCATCTTATGCCGATGGTGATTTCACTGCAGCGAGATTTAAAGAAGTATCAAACATCGCATGTGTCAAAGGTACCAAAGGTGATAATGTTATTGCGGTTGAGTCTTGGTGGAACAATCGCGTAAGTCTTATTTCAAATGATGATAATAAAGTTATTACATTGGGACAGACTGGTAGTTACGGAACTCCAATTGTAGACAACACTCGCGAGAAATTCTATCTCTTATCGCATTGGTCTGAAGATCGTACAATAAAGTCATATTCACGTTCAGACAGTTGGGCTGAAAAATCAACAGGAATTGTTATTCAGAAAAGCGATATGCCAGGACAGATATGGTCTGGAGCTTTTACGGAGAAGGACAATAGATATTTATATCTTATGGATACACAAGCTCACTTCTGTCAGGTGGATTTGGACAATATGACTTATAAGATGATAAAATTGACAGGTGATCTTCCAAATCAGGATGAGGACAGAAGTCAAATGATTTATAGCAAATATCATAAATGCTTCTTTGCATCTTTTTATAAGATGAGTGGTATATATAAAGTATATCAGGCTTCTGATGGTAGTTGGCGTATGGAGAAATATGCAGGCTTCAATGGAAATGGTTCTGCAACAGGACATCGCTTGCAAGATGCACAGTTTATCGAGCCTTATGGAATGGCTTGTACATCTGATGGTGAGTTATATGTAATTAATCGTGGAGGTAGCTTTATCAATAAGGTTGTTGGTGACCAAGTGGAAATCGTTGCCGGTAAACCAGGTAATAGTGGTCAGGTAAATTCTGATACAGAACCTACCGATGCACGTTTTAATTCTCCTCAGGATATAGCAGTTGACAGTGAAGATAATTTCTATATTGCTGGTGGATGGGATCGTACAGTAAGAAAGATGTCTATTGAGTGAAAGAATAATATCATCTAAAACATATAAAAAATAAAGTCTATGAAAAAACTATTGTTTATAATAGTGTTGTTGTTGTCGTGTGTCTGTACAATGTCTGCACAGTCTGTTGTGGCTCTGGCAGGACAGGTGATGACAAAGGATGGAGAACCCGTGATTGGTGCCACTGTTCAAGTGAAGGGACAGCCTGGTACGGGAGTCATTACTGATGCCGACGGACATTTCAGATTGAATAATTTGAAGACAGGTCAAACTGTTACTTTTTCATATATAGGTTATGTCACAATTAATATATCTGTAAAGAAAAATGATGAAAGAATGCGCGTGGTGTTGAGTGAAGATGTGAAAAGTACAGATGAGGTTGTTGTTGTCGGTCAGGGAACACAGCGCAAGATCTCTGTCGTAGGAGCTATAACTACCGTATCAACAAAAGATCTTACTACCCCAGCCACATCTGTTGCTAACATGCTTGGTGGGCGTGTTCCTGGTATTATCTCTGTCTTGAGAACTGGTGAGCCAGGAAATGATTTTTCACAATTCTGGATCAGAGGTATCAGTACATTCGGTGCTAATGCAGGTGCTTTAGTGCTAATAGATGGTGTTGAAGGAAATATCAATGATTTGGATCCTGAAGATATAGAGAGTTTTTCTGTGTTAAAGGATGCTTCAGCTACGGCTGTTTATGGTACACGTGGTGCAAATGGTGTAATTATAGTTACGACCAAGAAAGGCTCTGCTGGAAAATTAAGTATAAATGCGAAGGCAAATGTAGGCTACTCTTATTCTCCAAGAATGCCTGAATATCTAAGAGCTTATGATTACGCAAGACTAGCAAATGAGGCTGCAGCGTCAAGAGAGATGGACCCTATATTTAATGATGTGGATTTAGCTTTGTTTAAAAATGGACTTGATCCAGACTTGCATCCAGACGTAGATTGGCATAATACTATTTTAAGAGACCACTCTTGGAATCAGCAGGCCCACTTAAGTGCTTCTGGTGGTGGACAAGTAGCTCGTTATTATATGAGTTTAGGCTTTATCAACAAGGAGGCGTTGATGAAACAGGCAAAAGGTGTGAATCCATATAGCACAAACGTGAATTATCGTCAGTATAATTTCCGAGCTAATGTAGATGTAAACATGACTAAGTCTACTATCCTTAATCTAGGATTGGAAACAACAATCGTGACACAGAACTACCCTGGATATGGAAATAGCACAGATGCTTTGTGGCAGGCTGCTTCAAATCTTACTCCAATAACAGTTCCTTTGCGTTATTCTTCTGGTGAATATCCTGCTTACGGTTCAGATAACAATCAGATCAGTCCTTATGTGCTTCTTAATCTAACGGGTTATCGTAATACTTACAGAAACAATACAAAGATAAGGGTATCTATAGACCAGGACTTGAGCAAGATAACAAAAGGTTTGAAGGCTTCTGTGTTGTTTAACTTTGACGCAAATTCTAATATCAACGAGAGTAGAACAAAATGGCCTACTTTGTATTATGCTTCTCAGCGTAAACGTGATGGTTCACTTGATTTGATTAAGAAGAGAGATTATCAATCACAGGCATATGGCAATAGCGTTGGTGCCGATAAAAAATATTATTTCGAGGCACATCTTAATTATGACCGTGTATTTGGTCAGGACCATCGTACTTCTGGTTTGATACACTTCTATTGTGAAGATTATACTAATTCTGCAAACACAACTCTTCTTACAGCCATTCCTAAAAGATATGTGGCTTTGTCATCACGTCTCACATATTCATATAAGGATACATACTTCTCTGAGTTCAACTTAGGATATACTGGTTCTGAGGCTTTTGAGAAAGGACATCGTTTTGGCTTGTTCCCTGCTATATCTGGTGGTTGGATTCCTACTCAGTATGAATTTGTAAAGAAGGCTTTGCCATTTTTAAGTTATTTGAAATTTAGAGGTTCTTATGGTATCGTTGGTAACGACCGTGTAAGTGGCAGTACTCGTTTCCCATATCTTTATTTAATGGGCACAGGAGGTTCTGGTCCATGGAATGCAGGAACTGGTTTGACAGAAACACAGATCGGCTCTAACAACTTGAGATGGGAGAAAGCCACAAAGGTTAATCTAGGTGTAGACTTGAAGATGTTTAATGAGAAGTTTGATATGACAGTAGACTTCTTCCGTGATGTTCGTTCTGGAATTTATCAGCAGCGTGCAAGCACTCCTGCCGAAATGGGTTTGCCTTCTCTTCCTTGGGCAAACGTTGGTGAGATGAAGAGCTGGGGTATAGATGGTCACATGTCGTATAAGCAAGATCTTGGACGTGACACATATCTTGTATTGCGTGCAAACTTTACACAGTCTAAAAATAAGGTTACTAACTGGGAAGAGACAATAAAGAAGTATCCTTATCAGAGATGGACAGGAGTCCCTTATGGTATTCCCCGTGGACTTAT
The DNA here is from genome assembly GCF_017347605.1 of Prevotella herbatica. Taxonomy (NCBI): domain Bacteria; kingdom Pseudomonadati; phylum Bacteroidota; class Bacteroidia; order Bacteroidales; family Prevotellaceae; genus Prevotella; species Prevotella herbatica. The sequence continues at coordinate 912,291 of NZ_AP024484.1, read as the reverse complement.
TGCATTGGGCTTGTTCAAGGATGACCAAGAAATCAGTGAAAGTCCAAGACAGCAATTTGAAAGTGTTGTTCGTCCAGGTGATATAAAGTATAAAGATGTCAATGGTGACGGTGTTATTAACAGTGATGATATTGTTCCTCTTAAATATAGTTCTGTACCTCAGATACAATATGGTTTTGCACAGGAATTCAATTATAAGCATTGGAATGTGAGTGTTTTGTTTGAAGGTGTTGCAAGAGTGAATTATATGGTTGGTGGTACTGGTTACATTCCATTCATAAATAAAGAGACTGGTAATATACTTACAATAGTTGGCGACCAGAGAAACAGATGGACATCACGTGATATATCAGGTGACCCTGCTACAGAGAATCCAAATGCCAAATTCCCTAGACTCTCTTATGGTGCAAATAATAACAATGACCAATCTTCAACATTCTGGCTTAGAGACGGTAGTTATCTGAGACTAAAATATATTCAGATTTCATATTTGCTTAAGAAACCTTGGATGCAGGCAATTGGTATGAACAGTGCTACAATAAGTTTGATAGGTGATAATCTTTGGATTTGGGATAAAGGTGATAAGATCTTCGACCCTGCACAAGCTAGTGGAAATGGTGCAACTTATCCACTTCAAAGAGTATTCTCATTGCAAGTAAATGTTTCATTCTAATAATAATCAAAAGCTATGAAATTAAAAAATAAAGTAATAAAGATATCTTGTGGTTTTATGGCTATCACTGGCATAGCTATAAACAGCTCTTGTGAGTCTTTTCTGGATATTGATAAATATATATACGACCAAGTTACTATCGATTCAGTATTCATTTCAAAGGACAGACTCACGCAGTATATTAACGGTTCATCTTCTTTCTTACCTGATGAATCAATGATTTGGTCTACCGATGCTTATTCTCCAAGTGGACTAGCCGCAGATGAAGCTATTGTACCTTGGGCTGACGGCAATCACAGAGGTGAGTATCTACTTATTGATGAAGTGACACCACGTGATACAAAGTTTAATCCATGGGAAAATTACTATAAAGGTATCAGAAAAGCCAATATACTTTTAAAGAGAATAAACGAATGTAAAGAACTCACTGATTATGAGTTGCGTGATTATATGGGACGTGCATATTTCTTAAGAGCTTATTTCTATTATCAGCTTATGAGACTTTACGGTCCTGTTCCTATTGAACCTGATGAGGCTTATGATTCCGATACACCAGCTAATGAAGCTTCTGTAGAGCGCTCTTCTTATGACGATTGTGTCAGATATGTAGTTGGAAACTTCACAAAGGCAGCCGATAATCTACCTTTAGAACGCGAGGTGGCTTTTCAGTATTTACCAACACGTGGTGCTGCGCTTGCACTGAAAGCTCGCGTGTTGCTTACTTGGGCAAGCCCTTTGTTTAATGGCAATACCTATTATGCTGATTGGAAGCGCACTGATGGGACTCCGTTTATCTCTCAACAGGAAGATAATACAAGATGGGGACAGGCTGCGGCAGTATATAAGCAGGTTATTGATCTGAATAAATACGCACTTAACACGGTGGAACGTACAGAGGGTAACTCTCACACCTCTGGAACTCTTGAATTACCATCAACGGTGTCACATTCTGATTTCCCTAATGGAGCAGGCAACATTGATCCATATAAGAGTTATAAATCGCTGTTTGATGGAACTGTCCAACCTGAGCATAATAAGGAGTTGATATATTTCTATACTCGTAATAATGGTAATGACGATTGGATCGTTTATCCTAATACACTCGGTGGTATTAATGGATATAGTGTTACTCAGGATATGATAAACTCTTATAGGATGGCTGATGGCAGACAGTTTAGCGAAGCTACTGATGATGAAAAGTCTTGGGAGGCTGTCGGTCAGGGTAAATCTTTCTCTGGAGAATATGTTCTGGCACCAGAAAGAGCTCATTGTGATGATAATCGTGAACCTCGCTTTTATGCGTCAATTGGTTTTAACTATTGTGTATGGCCTTGTTCTTCATACAGAGGAACTGAAAACTTCAAGAACTTTGTTTGTACGTATTATAAAGACGGTAATGCACAACCTACAGGCACTGTAAAGGTTGACTATAATCGTACTGGTTATACATCTCGTAAATGGGTAAATCAAGAGGATATTCGTAGCTGGCAGGGTGATGTGAAGGCTAAAACATATCCAATAGTGCGCTATGCCGAAGTCTTGTTGGGATATGTTGAGGCTATGAATGAATTGAAGTCTCCATATAAGGATCCTGACACAGGAAATACAATCTCTAGAGATGTATCTCAAATGGTTTATTATTTCAATCAGGTAAGATACCGCGCAGGTTTACCTGGAATTACTGATATTCAGGCTGCCGATTATGAAACAATGAAGGCTTTACTGAAACAGGAATATAGAGTAGAGTTTGCTTTTGAGGATCATCGTTATTATGATTTACGCAGATGGAAAGATGCTTATACTGAGTATAATAAACCAGTTACAGGTTTTGATGTCTCTGCTAAAATGGCAGAACGCAGACAATTTTATACTGTAAAAGTTTGGAATACAGAGAAAACTATGAAAAGAGTTTTTAAGAACAAGATGTATTTCTATCCAATAGATCAAGGTATATTGGAGCGTAACAAGAAATTAGTTCAGAATCCTGGATGGGAATAATTTGTGTACATTTTAATTTAGAAATAACAATGAAAAAAATATTATTCGTATTATTCGTGGCCGTAGTGACATTAACAAGTTGTGATTACGATTGGCCATTGGACAACGATCAATATCCGCAAAAAGTATATATTGTCGGTGCTCACGAGAAAATATTGTATAAGTCTCTTGATCTTTCTTATGATAAAGATACTGTTATCATGTCTTTGGGCGTGAGTGGTTCGCTTTCATTATCTAAGGATGTGATGGCTAGTATATGTCAAGATTCTGCTGCCGTAATAAGGTATAACGATAGAGAACTGTCAGCCGAAGGTAGACATTTTAATTTCCTTTCTAATGATATATATTCGATACCAGAGAAGAATATTACGGTAAAGGCTGGAAATGCTACAGGTAGGTTTTATATTTATGTAAATCCTAAGAGCTTGGAATGTGATTCCATGTATATGATGGGACTTCGCATAAAATCTACATCAGCCTATAATATTGCCGAGGGCGATACTACAGTTTTGGTTAGATTTAATCTGGCAAATAAGTATTCTGGACAGTATTATATGGATGGTATGATTAAGAACTTGAGTAATCCAAATGACTCTTTGAATTATGTAATGCCTCGTTATCTTTCTGCTATAGACGACGGAAAGACCATAAGAATGTTCCATTATCGTAATGAATGGAATGATGGAACGCCAAAGAATCAGGATTATCGTTCTTCTTATACTTTTAAGATAAAGGTTAACGATGATAATACTTTGTCTTTCTCTACATTTGATAAGTTTAATATTATAGATGGTGGCGGTGTTTATCATCCTGATATGAAAATATATGAATTGTGGTATGAATATGTAGACCCTTCAACAGGCGTTCACTGGAAAACGAAGGGATATTTATATAAGGAAAGAAAGACTTCTGATGAACTACGAATCGTAAAAGATTGGATAGAAGAACAAAGAAGTAAATGAGAATCAGTAGATTCTTTTTAATAAAATCTATATGAGCAAAAAGTTTATCTTTGTAATTATAGTTTGGGTTGTTTGGCATCTCTCCATAGGCGCTATGCCTGTGGAGAGAAATGCTTTTGCACGATTATTTGATAATGCACGCCTTTATTCAGAAACATGTCCTGCCGAAAAAGTATTTCTGCAATTTGATAATACTAGTTATTATCAGGGAGACTCAATATGGATAAAGGCGTATGTTGTGGATGTATCTAAGGATAGCTTGAGTCAAATAAGCAGACCTCTTTATATAGAATTGCTTGATCAGCTAGGAAATGTTGTTGATAGGCGAATCGTTAAACTATCTAATGGGGAAGGGACTTGCTGTATACCTTTGAGTAATGCTTTCTTTACAGGCTATTTTGAGGTTAGGGCTTTTACAAAATGGATGCTTGGATTTAATAATTCTTGTTTTTCAAAAGTTATACTAGTATATAATAAAAGGAAAAACCTTCAAGAGCCAAGAACAATTGCCAGTTATGGTTTGGATAATAGTATGAATAAACGTCCTATTGAGAAAGTTCCAAGTTTATTAATGCGTTTTTTCCCAGAAGGAGGACAACTGGTTAAAGGCATCCCTTCTATGGTCGCTTTTGAAACAGAAAGTAAAGATAGTGGACTTGTTGATATTAAAGGCATGTTATGTGATGAAAATGGTAAGGCTATGACCCCTATAACTTCATTACATAACGGAATAGGTAGTTTTATGTATTGTCCTGGTGATAAACTATCATACGTGCAGGTTGAATACAAAGGTAAAGAATACCAGTTTTTCCAACCAATGGCTGTTGATTCAGGTTATGTTATGCATGTTGATAACCGTGATAGCGTGCTCGAATTATCCGTATGCCGTAGATCTACTATACAAAATGAACCTATAGCATTGTTTGTCTTTTCAAAATCAGTACCTTTACTGTATCATGAGTTATATTTCAAGGACAATAATAGCATCAGTTTGCATATTAACACAAAAGGGCTTTCTGCTGGTGTTTGCCACGTGCTATTGGTAAACTCTACGGGAAAAGTAATCTGCGACCGTCCGTGTTTTATATATTCTTCAAAAAGAGTTAATAGTCTAATTTCTACTGATAAATCAATATATAAACCTTATGAAAAAATAACATGTAAATTGAAATTCACGGATGAAGACAATAAGCCTATTAGAAACGCTCGGTTGTCAATGTCTGTTAGGAATGATATTTTGTCTGATTATAAGGAATATGATAATGACGTTGCAACAGAATTTGCACTTACATCTGAATTAAGAGGATATGTAGAGTCGCCACATTATTACCTGATTGACAAAAATGTAAATAGAAGAAGACAATTAGACAATTTATTACTTGTTCGGGCTGTTGGAAAATATGATTATTCTTCAATATATAGTAGCAATAATTTACCAAAGTATAAGCCGGAAGATAGATTGGAACTTACAGGACAGGTGAAGTCTCTTTTCGGGAAATTACAAAAGAACCTGAATACTAGTTTTGTGTTGCGCAAAGATTCTAATTATTATGCTGGAATGATTACCACAGACTCAACTGGTAGTTTTAAAGTCCCGATAGATAATCTTGAAGGTGTGGCAGAAACATTCATACAAACGAAAAAAGATGGGAAGCAAAATAATCGTTGGGCAAACGTATTGCTATCCAGAAATTTTGCTCCAACTTTAAGAAGCTTTGATTTCCAAGAGACTCATCCTGTTTGGGACAATATACTAATTAATAAAAAGAGTATTATGGCTGTTGACTCTGTATATAATAAGTCTTTGGCTGATAATGCGATAATCCTCGATGATGTTGTTGTCTTAGGAAAGAAAAAACTAAATGTGAATAATTTCACAAAGATTTTCAACCGCAATCTTATAGGTTATTATGATGTAAGAAGATTCATAGATAATGAACGAGATGAAGGTCGAGAAATTATGGATGTACCTGATTTGCTTGAAAAGTTGAATGATAATATTCATGTAAACATATCGTATTATTCTGATGCAGATACTAGTGCCTATAATAGCAATCACTCTGATGCTATTACTTATAGGAATATGCCTATAACTTTTTATGTAAATGGTCAAAAAGTAGGCTTCCTTTTTATAAAAAATGATGTAGATAAGATTAAGTCATTATGTCTTTATAAGGATAATACTGGTAATAACGATGATGTTTATAATATTAGTGGAAATAATATGACGAGGAAACAGCAGACCGATTATTGGTCAGGAATAGAGTTGAATAATGAACATGACATTAACTCCATCAATGATGTTGTTATATGTTCAATAACTACAGATGAAGACTGGGATGCCGAACGAAAGAATGGAAGGACACGTGGTATTAGGCATACTTTTGTGCAGGGATATAGTGCACCTGTTGAGTTTCATTCGCCGCAATATGAACCAGAGAAGATAAATGCCTCCGATAAGCGCCGAACATTATATTGGAATCCGAATTTATGTACAGATAATAACGGAGAAGTAACCGTTGATTTGTATAATTCATCAAATACTTCCTCTGTTTTAATTGATGCTGTTCTTTATGATAAAAATGAGTTCTATAATGTTGGTTATGATAGCTATTCGCGGTATTTGTTTCATGAGGATAAATAAATGTAACATATAAATATCTATTGTGATGGCTTTTTTAGTTACATTTGTAAGCGCCTTATGAGAAATCGTAATGACAATATATTAATAACTAACTCGAGGTATTTAAAAAATATTGGTGTTAATGGCTGATGTATTGTATATAAATGTGTTTAAGAATATATCTTTCAATGAGGCTGTAGCTTATAAAGTATGAATGAAATAATATAGATTGGAATGAAATTTAAACTATTATTTTTTTTAGTATTATTATCTGTGAGTAATGTTTCTGCGGGTAATAAGCAAAAAGTCATAAAGCATAAGTCGTGGAGCGCAGACAATGGTAATGGAACATATACCAATCCTTTGTTTTATGATGAGTTTTCTGATCCTGACATAATTCGTGTTGGTAAGGATTATTATCTTGCTGGCACGACTATGCATTGCGTTCCAGGAATAGTCATATTGCATTCTACAGACTTGGTTAACTGGAAGTTTGCCTCATATTGTTTTGATCGTTTTGATAGAAGTTTTCCTGAGTTTAATCTTGATAAAGGAAAGACTGTTTACGGACAAGGAATATGGGCACCATGCATCCGTTATCATAATGGCAAGTTTTATGTGTTCTCTAATATAAACGGTCATGGACTTCATGTGTATATTGCTGATAACATAAATGGTCCGTGGACTCATAAACGTATTAACGGAGATATATATGACTTGTCTGTATTGTTTGATGATGATGGTAAAATATACGCAATACATAAGTATGGCAACGTAACTTGTACCCAGTTGAAACCTGATTTGAGCGGACCTGTTGAAGGTTCTGAGAGAATAATTATTCCAGAAGGTAATGCAATGGGAGAGGGGCACCATATATATAAAATAAATGGAATGTATTATATCATTTCTGCAGACTATTCTCCAATGGGTAGAATGCAGTGTGCAAGAAGCAAGAATATATTCGGACCTTATGAGACTTGTGTAATCAGTGCTCGTGAATCGTTTGGATATTCAGCTGCTTGGACAATTGGCAACGTAAGTTTAGGAAGTCCTATACCAGAGGAAGGTTTTAAGTTTACACAAAACAAACCGAATCCGACTGTTCTATCGGCTTCAACTATCCATCAGGGTGGTATTGTACAGGCTGAAGATGGTAAATGGTGGGGTATTTCTATGCAGGACTTCAATGCTGTGGGACGTACAACTTGTCTGTCACCAGTTACTTGGGTTGATGGATGGCCATATTTCGGTCTTGAAAAGAATTTGGGACGTAGTCCACGAACATGGTTCAAACCTAATAATTCTACTCCTTTACCAGAAGCACCTTATGATAGATGCGATGATTTTGAAGGTAAGACCTTGAAACCAATATGGCAATGGAATCATAATCCTGTTGAAAATAAGTGGTCGCTGTCAGAAAAGAAGGGCGTACTGAGATTGCATTCAATGTTTGCCAACCAACTGTTGTGGGCGAAGAATTCACTTACACAGCGTGCGATAGGACCGGTTAGTACGACATCTGTAAAGGTTGACCTATCAGGAATTAAAGACGGTGACAATTGTGGATTGGGAGTTATCAACGCTCCAAGTGCATTGTTGGGTATAGTAAAGTCAGCGGGTAAGATGTATATTCGTTGGTATGATCAGAATACGAATAAGGAAATAAAACAGCCGTTGACTAAAAGGACTGTTTGGTTAAGATTATGGGGTAATTATGATGAGAGCAAATTAAGATATTCTTATTCTCTTGACAATATAACATGGACAAATATTGGTGACACAATCATATCATCATATCAGATGCGTACATTTCAAGGAGTTCGCACAGCCCTTTATGCTTACAACACACAGGGAAACAATGGAGGATATGCTGACTTTGACGATTTCATTGTAGACGAACCTATGGCAGATCGTTCTGGTAATATTCCTTATGGCAAAACGATAAAGATATTCAATCTTGCTGATAATAATCCTGCTTATGCTATGCCTCATGGAATGTTGCACTCTACATGGCAAGGATCAAGTGATAGCAATGGAAGTCATTCACAGTTTGTCGTTGTTGACAAAGGCAACGGAAAGGTGAACTTGCAATGTGCAGACGGAAGATATGTGTATATTGCCGGAATCGGAATGTCGGGTGATGTAAGACTCATTGCTGACAAGAATCAAGCAGAAGATTTTGTTTGGCAGGATATGCTGGGTAATCAGTTTATGCTTCTGTCAATGAAGACGCAGCACTATCTGTGTAAGCATCCTGATGACGGAAGTCCTTATTCTGCAGATTGTCAAGGAGCTGATGCCGATCGAAAGAACGGTTGCGTATTAAAATATGAAATAGCAAAATAAAAAATATTTGTAACAGAATTTTCATCAACCGACAACTAATTCGGGAAGGTGACAACCATATTGGATTGAATGACAACCAATCAGGTAAGGTCAGACAACTTATTTAATAACAAATGTAAACCTATTCCGGCTAAAGACACTCTACTAGAAAAGTTTTTTTTAATGTCACTAATGTCACTTTGTCACAAACCCTTTGTTTATCGGGGTTTGGCGAGTGACATTAAGTGACATTATCGGGGTAAAAGTGACATTAAAAGCCAAAATACACCTGTTTTTGGTGATTTTTTCCAAATTATGGATAGGCTTCTGCTTCTTACATGTACTCTGATTCAAAGTATAGGGTGGAAAAATTCAATGTGTTTTATTTAGTGATTAGGCCCTAATCACTCCGTATTGCTTCGTAATTTGCAGAGTGATTAGGGCCTTATCACTATCTCGTATTTCGAGAAAACGAATAATAAGATTGTTATGCTTGTGTGCTTTGTTACTTTTAATAAATCGTGGATTTACGATACTATTTTTCTATTGGATTTACCGGTGTTCTATTCCTACGATCAAACGTTTCCATTCATACGCCATAACGTTTCTATTCCTACGATCAAACGTTTTTAATTCATCGAAGAAACGTCTTGATAATACTTATAAGTAAATAATTTTTATTTTATTATATTTCGGGTAATTAAACATATATGGTGTAGTCCTTACGCAAACATAGGCTTTTCTGTCAAAAAAGGTGGATGATAGTGGATGATAGTGGAGGTATACCTCCACTGGTTAACGAACTGCAGGATAGATGTTTACACGTGAAGTGGAGGTTTTTGTTCGTTTTGAACCTTTTTAGTATTTTTATTTTTTCGAGTATCAAATTCTTATGGAAACGTAATAAAAAATCATGATTAAGCAATTTTTTGGGGGGATATGCAGAAGGAAATAGTGTATATGTAGCATGTATTTTCAAGACTCAATTGACTCATGTTTCAAGTATCGGAAGCATGGAATGAGAATGAACAATATGAACATTGCATATTTGTTAGAAATTTGCTAAAATTTGGTAAGATTTCAATTTTAATGCCACTTAATATCACTTGTCAAATCCCTATAAACAAAGGGCTTGTGACATTATGATATTAGTGGCATTAAAAAAACTTTTTCTGGCTATCGAAGAAATTCAATGTTATTCCATAATGCTGTTTGAATGTATTATTTACGAAAAGAGTTTCTTATTTTTTCGTAAGCCTCTGTGTAAAGCTCTTCGTTTCTTCCTTTCAGTGGATAATCTTTGGCTGCAAGGATGGGTATCACTTTGACAGGATGATTTTTGGCGTCATAGATATTGCCGCAGATGGATTCGAAAGCCTTTCCATTCACCGGTTGATAGAAAGGGGCAGACATATCCTCGAAACCTTTACGACGGGGTTGAGCCTCTTCAATGAATCTCTTGTCGTCGCCATAGAATCCCAATTTCTGTAACCAATAATTGGTTTGCAGAGACATGGTCAGCACATATTCGATTGTTGGATATTGTTCTAACAGCCATTCGATATGAGACAGTCCCTTAATAGCATACTCTTCGGTGATAAGAACTCTTTTCCCCTTCGGAGCAGGAGTTAACTGGTCATTACACAAATTAGTAATGTACATCTCTTGGGGCTTGACACGATTGAGAGTGACGAAAGCTATATGACTGAATAAATTGCGTGCTTCCACATTACGACTACGTTCTCCGTCATCTTCCGGAAAACTGCGAAAATAATAGTCGGCAAACATGGCTACTTCGGTCGCTGTGTCGGACCATTGTAAATTAGAATCTTCGCCTATCACTAATATCTTTGCCGATTCAGACGGTTTTAAGTCTTTTGATCTCATCATCTTGTTGTTAAATTACAATTCGTTTTTATCTTGATGCAAAGATACGATTATTTTGTCATTTCTCAGCATTTGGGGGAACTTTATAAAGTAGCTTTATTAAAACCTTCTTTTCATCGTCGTAACAATCTTGCATCATAACTTTGCTTTATTGTTATGGATATATGGCAGATTTATTTTTCCTCACGAACTATTCTGTAGAATATTGCTTATTGTTTAGGAATATCGTGGAGAATTTATTGTGATTATGCACTACTTATTTTTGAGGAGATTTAAATTTTCTGTCAGTAATTCAATCAGACGTGGTATTGCATAATTGTCTAGTTCGGATTCGTTAATCCAAATAAAGTCTTTCGGTAATTCTGGTTTACTCTGTGTTTCTAGAAGATAAAAGTCTGCATAGATAATCTGATGTGTGAGCACATGTTTCACTTCTTTCTTTAATAATGTAAGTTTTCCTTTGAAGTCAGGTATATCTCCGTCCTCTATCAGAAGCGGTTCCCATAATCCCTGCCAAATGTCGCCTGCGGGACGTCGATGGATTGCAGTCTGATTCTGATAGCGCAGATAGACATACGTGAAATGTCTTGTCTTAATTTTAATAGTCTTAATCTTTATAGGCAATAATCCAATCCTATCAGAGCGGAATGCCTCACACCTTTCTGTCAAAGGACAGTCCAAACAGTGTGGTGATGTAGGAGTGCATTGAATTGCGCCGAAATCCATCATTGCCTGATTGAAAGATGAAGGTTGGTCTATTGGCAATAGTGATTGTGCCAACGCAGCAAACTCTTTCTTCCCTTCTGTCGAATTGATAGGTGTTTCAATTCCATAATAACGTGACAGTACACGGTAGACATTTCCGTCCACCACGGCAACGGGACGGTTGAAAGCGATGGAACCAACGGCAGCAGCTGTATAGTCGCCTACTCCCTTTAGTTTTTTGATGTCCTCAAAAGTGTTTGGAAAATGACCTAATGATACAATCTGCTGGGCGGCAGTGTGTAGATTTCGTGCCCTGCTATAGTAGCCCAATCCCTGCCAATTGCGCAACACTTCGTCTTCTGTAGCATCAGCAAGGTCTTTCACTGTCGGAAATCGTTGCATAAATCTTTCCCAATAAGCATAACCCTGTTGAATGCGGGTCTGTTGCAAAATCACCTCGCTCAACCATATTGCATACGGATCTTTCGTTTCACGCCAAGGTAAGTCGCGTCCGTTTTCCTCAAACCATTTGAGCAATATCCATGTGAAATTATTATTAGTCATGTATCTTTTTTGCGCTTATTTATTTTTCAAAGGTACAATAAAATCTTGATAATTGTTTTTTCTTGAAACTATTTTTCAAGACTCTTCTGCTTATCAATAGTTTGAAATGATATATACTCAGTTACTACAGTTTATGAATATGTATGTAAAATTAGCCCTAAAATTCCCGAATTTACCCTATTGGGACAATAAATGATACAGGGTGCAAAGTTTTAGACACATAGTGATTGTTGTTTCTAAAATATTTTATGTTATTTTGCACTTAGTTTTATTAATACTATACTTATAAATGAAAAGAATACTTTTATCAATTTTCATGACTACAGCTGCAGCTGTCAGCTTTGCTCAGAATCCTATTGTGCAAACAAATTATACAACAGACCCTGCACCAATGGCAGATGGCGATAGAATGTATGTATATACAGGTCATGATGAAGACAATGCTAACTTCTTCTGGATGAACGATTGGCGTGTTTATTCTAGTGCCGATATGGTAAACTGGACTGATCATGGTTCTCCATTATCTTTGGCGTCATTCTCATGGGCTGATGGAA